>CALDGN010000326.1 GCA_937942965.1 uncultured Acidimicrobiales bacterium
CCACGGGCATCACCACCACTGACCGCCCGACGCGGGCCAGTGGTGGCTTCGCATGAGAACGAGGGTGACTAGAAGGTCGGGTCCGACGACTCGCGGGTCTGGATCACGCCGATGATCTGGCCGAACGCATCACGCACCGGACGGGTGATCTGGACCAAGGCGCGCCCCGCAGCCTCGGCCTCTTCGGCCAGCGTTGCTGCGGCGGCAAGACCGACCTCGTCGGCTTCGAGCTCGTGTTGCCAGATGAGCTGGCCAGTGCGGCTGCGCCGATAGGCGACGCAACGGGCGGCGTTCGTTTCCTCAAGGAGCTGGCGGCCCAGGTCCTCGATGCTGCCGGCAACGGGTGCGGCTGCTTGCTGCGGCCGTCGCTGTCGTGCGTCGGCCCGTGCCTGCATGGCCATTGCGGCGGCGAGTGGCGCCTCGGCAACAGGTTGAGCCCACACGGCTCCTGGTGCGTTCGTGATCGCAGTCATCTCTCTCCCCGGTCGAAAGTGACATCGTTACTGTTGGATGATTGTTGTTGCAGCGGCCGAACCAGAAAGCGTGGCTGAGCTGTCACCCCGGACTCCGGTTTGAGGAGCGGAACGTCGAATCCAACCGCTGCAACGTTTGTGTCGTCGGTCACCAGGCCCGTGGGTTAAGGACATCTCACGATTGGGTCATGTTTTCGCCCACCTGAGGGACGCGAGATCGCCCGCTTGGGGTAGGACATTTGTCCTGGGTGACACTTCCCGCTCGCCGTCCCGAGCACGATTTCTCGCTGCCGACGCATCGCACGACGGTCGGGACGAGCGTGTCGTTGAGCTAAAAGCCGTTGAGGTACGGCGTCCGAGTCGCGATACCGATGATGGTCCCCGAGCCATCCTGGATGGGGCGGCTCTGCGCTCCCGTGGCGTCAGTGGCGTCGGCAAAAAGATCCCCGACGTCGACGGGCCTGGCTGATCGGTCACGACGCAACTGGTGGTCGCCGTCAAACCAGTAGACGGTCACCTTTGCGATATTCATCGATGGGCGTGGATGTACTGCGGTCATGTCCAACAAACTCCCCAGCTTTGGACGGCACGATTGAGATGTCGTGCGGGCCACACCGAGCCTCCGGGGACAACGTTGGCGCTGCGTGGAGGGTGAGCTAGGCACTTTGTTCGGTGGCTTGTGTGGCCCGCACTACTTTGTTCGGTCCTAGACACTTCCCGTTGAGCGCCGTGTCTCAAATCGGGCGATATCACTCATTTCGGTATGTGTTTGGGTTGGCCACTGGCGCACTCCCCCGAGACGCGAACGTGCCACCTCGATACAGAGGTGGCACATTCGAGTTTAGTCTTCGTCAGCGAGTTGTTAGACCGTGCGCCCAGCGAAGTTCAGCATCTGGGTCTGTGCATCGGCATCGGCGGCACTTTCGACGGCGCCAGCGAACATGCCCGAGCCGCGCATGGCCTGCTCAGGGAAGCGCTGGAGGCCGGCGTGGGTAGCAGCGACTGCTTCGGCAGGCAGCGTTTCGTCCGCACCGATGGCCCGAGCGAGGTCCCACGTGTGAATCAGTAGGTCGCTGGCCGCAATACCGAAGGGCACCATCTTGGGCACCTGGCCCATGCCGGGCATTTCGGTCATGCCCTCGAGCACGCCCTCGTTGCCAAGCGCAGCACGGATTGCGTCGCGAGCTGCTGGCCAGTCGGCGCCCTCAGGGATGTCAGCGCCAACGAGGCCGCCGGCGAAGTTGATCTGGGTCGAGACGGTGTGGTCGATCAGATCCTGCACGCACCAGCCCTCACAAGGCGTGTCGGCGGCGAGCTGATCGTCGTTCATTGCTTCCCAGCGAGCGGAGAAGGCGTCGGCGGTTACGTTCCAAATATCGATGTGCTGTTGGCTCATACTGCGAGACTAGGCCCACCCTGCGACACTCCGGTATCGCTCCAGCCCGACCGACCGGCGGCGGACTGAGCTACGAGTTGTCTTCTGACCGTCGCCAGATCGCTGGCGGAATCACGAAAAATGGCTGGTTTGGCAACGATCTCGCAGCGGGTTGACAAGAGATTCACAAGAGGCTCACAGGATTCCGAAAGCTGAACGGACACCACCTGAAACCGTGTTTATGGTCGGTTTTGCGCCCCTCGAGCCACCAAGGCTCTCCCCCTACCGAGGCGCAGAAAGAGACCAGACCATGTCTGCTGAAACCCCAGGGTCGTCGGAAACCCAGAGGTCTTCCGAACCCCTCACGACTGCTCCCGCGAGCCCAGCCCGCAGCGGCAACGCCCGGCGAGTCGCACTTCCTCTCGCGGTGATCGCAGCACTGCTCCTCAGCCTGCTCGGCATGACGACCGCCGTCGGCGCCCAGACCGGCGATGGCAATGGCGACAACGACGGCCGCCGCAACGGACGCGGCGGCGGCTTCCGCTTCGACTGCGACGTGTCGCACTTCAACCTCGACGACCCGATCGTGTTCCCCGGCGAGGTCGGCGCAGCGCATGACCACATGTTCTGGGGCAACACCACGACCGATGCGTTCAGCACCACCGAATCGCTGCTCGCCAACGAAGACTCGACCTGTGACGGCCGTCGTGACGGCAACCAAGCCGCCTACTGGACGCCAGTCCTCTTTGACGCCGATGGCAATGCCGTCGAGCCGACCGATATCGACGTCCGCTACCGCGGGCGCCGCAACGTGAACCCGATTCCGAACGGTCTCGAGATGCTGACGAAGCCCGAGGTTCTCGGTGCCGACGCCAACGACTTCGAGATCAACGAGGACGGCGACGGCATGGAGTTCGAGATCAACTACCCGAACTGCCTGGCCGTCGACGCCAGCGGCAACCCGGTGCTGAGCAGCGATGACAACATCAGCCACACGGCATTCAGCGACGGTGGCGACTGCCCCGATTCGCACCCGCACCGGATCCCACGCCTCCAGATCGAGCTCGAGTTCGATCTGGACATCGATTCCGACTGGCGCCTGGCATCGGACCACGACGGCATGGAACAGGGCATGAGCCTCCACGCTGACTACATGGCCGCCTGGACCGACGATCCTCCTGGTACCTGAGCTGAACCGCTCTCGGCAGTGATGCCGAACAACTGGTGATGAGCGTGGGGAACGGTGGCTACGGCCCCGCTTCCCCACGCCATCGTCGCGTCCGAGGTCGGGAACGAGAGAACCACGACCCTGAAGGATCGTGGTTCGAACTACTTGACTTTGTCTTGTCTTTGTCGGGCTGAAAGGATTTGAACCTTCGACCTTCCGACCCCCAGCCGGACGCT
Source organism: uncultured Acidimicrobiales bacterium (assembly GCA_937942965.1). Taxonomy (GTDB): domain Bacteria; phylum Actinomycetota; class Acidimicrobiia; order Acidimicrobiales; family UBA10347; genus UBA10347. The sequence goes on from CALDGN010000326.1 coordinate 3,253, forward strand.
CTACCAAGCTGAGCCACAGCCCGTGGAGCCCACAGACTACACGGTACGGGTCCCCGATCGGCACGGAATTTTCTGGATTCGGCTGGCCGTAGCGCGATCAATCCGGCTCGAGCCAGTGAAACGGCAGCCTCGTCGAATGGGGTCTAGAACAGGGTGCCGATGCCTTGGATCACGCGCCACACCAGATAGATCGCTGCGGCGGCGACCATGACCCAGAAGTGCCACGGGATCTTGGCGGCTTCTTGCTTGGCCGCAGCCCGTTCTTGAGCTTCGACCGCGAGCTGGCCCTGGTCGACCTGGCTGCGGCAACGAGGACACGTGCCGTCAGGCATCAGCGCGTCGGGCGAGCGCCACTTGTCGCACGGTTCACACCACGGCATGGCTTACCCGGAACATCGTTCGTAGACACCACGTGCGGTGCTCAACAGACATCACTCGAACCACTTAGCTGCGCTTGATCACCAAGATCGCCACGTCGTCATCGACGGGACCTTCGGCAAAGTTACGAGCCGCTTCGAGCAGCGACTTGGCCAGCACGTCGGGAGCCACGGTGGGATCACGGCGGACGTGGGCGGCGATGCGGTCCTCGCCGAACAGCTCACTTCCCCGGCGGGCCTCGACCAGGCCGTCGGTGTAGAGCACGACCATGTCACCGAGCTCGAGTTCGAACTCACGGCTGAAGTACGTGCCCTTGGGGTCAAGCATGAGCAGCGCGCCTGTGGCGCGCAGTGGCTGGACCTCGCGGTCGTGCCAGAGCAGCCCAGGCGGGTGACCGGCAGAGGAGAAACGAAGCGTGCCAGCAGCAGTATCGAACACGACGACCACGAGCGAGATGAACTCTTCGCTGCGGCCGGTCTGGCTCATCTGTTGGTTGAGCTCTTCGAGCGCCTGGGCTGGATCGCGGAACTGGCGCAAGAACACCCGCAGCAGATACTTGGCCTGGAAGGCAGTAATCGACGACTCGATGCCCTTGCCTGCGACGTCGCCAATCACACCGGCGACCCGGTGCTTATCGATACGGAACACGTCGAAGAAGTCGCCGGCCATCAGACCAGAACCCGCCTGGTAGACGCGACCAACCTCGAAGTCCGTGATGTCGGGGAGCTCGTCAGGAGCGAGGCGCCCAGCCCAGGCTTTGGGGGCCAGGTGTTCCTGTTCGATGACCTCTTCGGCCCGCTTCTCGATGCTGAGACGCTGGCGGGTCATGGCGATTTCGTTGCCGGTGGTCCGGTACCACGACACGGCCACAACAGCGGGAAGCAGCACAAGAAGCGCCAGCACGCTCGTGTTCGCCGTCGGATTGCTGAGCGCCCAGACGGCGAACCCGATCGTCAGAACGACATAGAGCACGACGTTGTGCAGCTCTTTGCGGTAGCCCATCCGGGCCAGCTGCAACGCAACGAAGCTGTCCTGGCTATTCGCTGCAGCCTTGACATCTTCTTCGATCGTGGCAATCAACCCCGAGCGCATGCGCGCAGAACGAGCCCACACCAGCGCGGCCACGGCGCACGCAACAGCGGCGATCCCCAGGATGATTGACATCGGTTGTCAGCGTACTCCTGATCGGCGCATCGGGTCCGCTCTCGGCCTGTTCAGACGCGAACAGCCCGTAAACACTTGACCTCGTGCCGTGGTCGCCGATCTCACGCACCGCGGCAGCCCTGCCCAACGTGGGCAAGAAACCAGCCCACGTGCGCATGAAATCAATCCGTGCGGCGTCGCACCCGGATCTTGATCGGCACGCTGCCCATGTCGAAGGCGTCGCGAAGGGACCGTTCGAGATAGCGCAGGTAGGTCGGGTGAAGCGTGCGATTCGAGAACATCGTGAACGTCGGCGGATCGGTCGCTCCCTGCGTTGCATAGAGCACTCGAGCGCCATGCGGTGCGGGCGTGGCCTGCTGGGCGGCCCGGATGACCTTGTTGACCTCGCGGGTCGGGACACGACGGTGATAGTCCGACACCGTGTTTTCGAGCACGGGCAACAGGCGGTGCACGCCCTTGCCGGTCAAGGCACTCATCTTCAGTACCGGCACATCTCCAATGAAGTGGAGCTTGCGTTCAACCGCATCATCGATGTCACTGCGCTGCTCCGAATCGAGGAGCTCCCACTTGTTGAGCACGACGACGATGGGACAACCGGCACCGTCGATGCGTTCGGCGAGCCGCTGGTCTTGGTGGGTGATCCCGATCGTCGAGTCGATGACGAGAAGTGCGATGTCGCTCTTGTCGATTGAGTTCAGCGCTCGGACCATCGAGTAGTACTCGGTGTCTTCGTCGATGCGGGCCTTGCGTCGCATGCCGGCCGTGTCGACGAACCGCACGTCGCCCATGTCGGTCTCGATCACCGTGTCGATCGAGTCGCGAGTCGTGCCGGGCATGTCGTGCACGACGGCGCGGTCCTCGCCGACCAAGCGGTTGAACAAGGTGGACTTGCCGACGTTGGGGCGACCGACGATCGAGATCGACAGGTAGGTGTCGTCGGGGTTCGTCACGACCGGCGGAGCGGAGTCGATCTCCTCGTCGGTCATCTCGGGCAGCAGGTCGACGATGGCATCGAGCAGATCGCCACAGCCATCGCCATGGATCGCCGTCACCGGCATCGGCTCGCCGAGGCCGAGCGACATGAGTTCCCAGATCTGGTTCTTCAGGCCGTCATGGTCGACCTTGTTGGCCACCACGATCGTGGGACCGGTCCGACGGCGCACGACGTCAGCGACCTGCGCGTCTTCGCCGGTCACGCCAGCGGTGACATCGACGACGAGCAGCACGATGTCGGCTTCGCTGATCGCAACCTCGGACTGGTCCGAGACCTTGGCATCGAGCTCGCCGTCGGCGGCAGACATCCAGCCGCCGGTATCGATCATCAAGAAGAAGCGGCCACGCCAATCGGCGACGACTTCTTTGCGGTCGCGGGTGACGCCGGGGCGTTCCTCGACGATCGCAATGCGCCGACCGACAATGCGGTTCAGCAGCGTCGATTTGCCGACGTTGGGGCGACCGACAATGGCGACGGTCGGAAGCTGATCGGTTGGGATGAGCTGTTGCTCGTCTTCGCCAAGGCTCTCATAGTCCCCGAAGGTCGGATCCTGCTCGGTGCTGCTGTCGTCGGTGCTGTTGTCCCGGCTCATGGTGCGATTCCTTGCATTTCCGTCGGTGCTGCGTTCCTGATGCCGAGGGCGCGGCGCAGCGAAATCCCGTCGGTGGCGATCACTTCTACCGGGCGCGGCAGGTCTTCGACACCCAAGCCATCCAGGAAGGTGCCGTTCGAGAGACACACATCGGGGAGTAGGTAGCGGTGGCCCTCGGGCTCTGCGGCGAGAACTCGTTGCAGGTCGGCGCCAACCATGAGGCCGGTGACCCCGACGTTTCCGCCGAAGAAGTCGTTGTCGACGGCGATGACGCGGGTGCGTGCGGGCAGTGTCCCGGCAGCTTCGGCTTCGGCGATAAGCGGCGCAAGGATACGGGCGCCGAGCGTGCCGCTGAGGACGCCGACAGAAGCGGGAGCGGCCTGCGTTGGGGTACGCCGAGGTGACAGGGTGACCGCGGCTTCCACGCCATCGGATTCACCGGTTCGAGGCGCCCGGTAGCCCTCGCCTCGGGCACCTTCGACCCAGGCGAAGAAGCCTGATGCGGTGCTGGTAGCGGTGTCGACCTCGCCGCGGAACTCGGCAGCAAAGGTGGTTGCCATGCCGATGCCGTCTTCGTGCATGTCGGCGCCCTCGTAGGCAGCTGGCCCAGGGAACGGCAGTTCCGCGTTCAGGTAGTACTCATCAGCGGCGTACACCATGCGGTGGCCGAGCAGCTCTCGATAGGTGTCTTGCCACCGCTCGACGATCTCGACGACAGCTCGCGCTTCGTCACGGGTGTGGGGCCGCATGTTGTCGTTGGGGCTGAACCGGCTGACGCCGAGTGGCACGACGGCGATGCTGGCCAACCGGCTATAGCGGTCGAGCACCCCGGCGAGTGTCTGATCCAAGACCAGGCCATCGTTGATGCCTGGGCAGCACACGATCTGGCCGTGGATCTCGATGTCCTCGTCGAGCATTGCTTCGAGCCAGCGCAGGCTCATCGCGCCGCGACGGTTGCGCAGCATGTGGGTGCGCACGTCGGGATCGGTGGCGTGGATGCTCACGTAGAGCGGCGACAGACGCTCGGTGATGACGCGTTCGAGGTCGGCTTCGGTGAAGCGGGTCAGCGTCGTGAAGTTGCCGTACAAGAACGACAGTCGGTAGTCGTCGTCCTTGAGATAGAGCGTGCGGCGCATGCCCTTGGGCAGTTGGTAGATGAAGCAGAAGTCGCAGTGGTTGTCGCAGGTGCGGACCCGGTCGAACAGGGCCGCGTCGACCTGGATGCCGAGCGGCTCACCCGCTCGCTTTTCGACGTCGACCGTGAGCTGCAGACCGCCTCGCTCGATTTCGAGTTCCAGGTCGGGTTCGTCGACCAGGCGTTGCCATTCGATGACGTCGCGCGGGTATTGACCGTTCAGCGACACGACCGTGTCACCAATCACCAGGCCTGCCTCGGCGGCAGGCGACCCGTCGTCGAGTTCGACGATCACTGGCGCGGACATAGGACAAGCGTACGCGGGTTCTCTGTCCGGGAGCCGGGATCAGCCCCCGGATGGGATGAACAGCGTCACACCATCGATGCCCAGCGATGGCTAGCTCAGGGCGAGCGGCGGTGCCTCGTAGCCGCCCAGCACCTCGCTGATGCAACGAGCGAACTCGAGCGCCGTGCGGTCGTGGAGGAACGGGGCGACGACCTGGATGCCGACCGGTAGCCCGCCTCCCTCGCCCGGGGTACCGGCGGTCCGTCCGACAGGCGGCGTCGTGACCGGCAGGTAGGCGCTGCCGATGAGCGTGTTCCAGCGCAGCAGATGGCGATACGGCATGTCGCCGTAGTCGGCGAGCACCGAGTGGGCCCAGTTCGAACCCTCGGCTGCGTGGACGTGGGTGAACGCCGGGACCGGGGTGACGGGGCACAGAAGGATGTCGATGTCGCCGAAGAACTCGGTCCACTTCTGGCGAAGCTCGCCCCGCTGGCGATGCATGACATCCCATTGGCGGTGTGTGACGCCGAGGGCCGCATCGAGCTCGGCAGCGTCGATCTGGTCCGAGTCGGAGATGTCGGTTGCGAGCCCGATGAGGTTCGCGCCGTCAATCGACGCGGTCGTCGGGTCCAGGTCCGGACGTCGGTCGTGATCGATGCGTGCCCCGGCCGCTTCGAGCGCCTCGACGGCCGAGGTGAGCACTGCGGCGACCGAAGGATCCACCGGGCAGAACGGATCGTCGAGCCATGCGGCAACGCGGAAGTCGCTGAGCTTGGTTGCTCTCGGTGCCGGCAACTCGAGTCGCCACCCGACGGCGTCGTCGGGGTTCGGAGCGGCAAGCAGATCGAAGAGCAGCATCAGGTCTTCGACGGATCGGGCCATCGGGCCGAACACATTGACGTCGGCCTGGTTGCGATGGAAGCGCACACTGTCGAGATAGCCGTAGGTCGGGATCACGCCGAAGCTCGGCTTGTGTCCGTAGATCCCGCAGAACGAAGACGGCACACGGACCGAGCCACCGATGTCTGTACCGATCTCAAACGCCGAGAATCCCATCGCCACCGAGGCGGCGGGACCGCCCGACGAGCCACCCGGGGTGCGGGTCAGGTCCCAGGGGTTGCTCGTTGTCCCGAACATCTCGTTGTAACTCTGATAATCGCCGGACCACCGCGGCACGTTGGTCTTGCCGAATACGACCGCGCCAGCCTCTCGGACTGCCGCCACCGCCGTTGCGTCTTCTTCAGGCACGAAGTCGGCGAGTTCAGTCGCACCGCCAGTGGAGCGAATGCCTTTGGTCGCCAGCGCGTCTTTGATCGTGATCGGCACGCCAGCCAACGGGCCGAGCGGGTTGCCGTGAACTCGTGCGTCATCGATCGCTTGGGCCTCGGTTCGTGCCCACTCGGTCTCCAGCGTCACGACCGCGTTGACCTGCGGATCCAGGCGTTCGATGCGCGCCAGGTGCGCGTCGAGCAGCTCGAGTGCTCCGACCGAGTTCGTCTCGAGTGCAGTGATCAGCTCAAGCAGCGGCGCAGTGGTGTCCATCCCTCGATCAGATCACCCCGTTCGAACCCACGCAACTACGGGGCGGCTTCTACCATGAACGACGTGACTGCAGATCAGGTCTTGCTCGCCGCTCCCCGTGGATTCTGCGCGGGTGTCGAGATGGCGATCAAGGCGCTTGCAACGATGGTCCGGACCTTCCCTGCGCCCGTGTACTGCTACCACGAGATCGTGCATAACCAAGAGGTCGTGCGCCGCTTCGAAGAGCAGGGCGTCGTTTTCGTTGATTCGATCGACGAGGTCCCCGAGGGCTCGCCGATCATGTTGAGCGCACATGGCTCGGCTCCCGAGGTCGTCGCAGACGCCGAGGCAACCGGCAGCTTCATGGTGAACTCGGTGTGCCCGCTCGTGACCAAGGTCCATCACGAAGTCCGGGTGCGCACCAAGAAGGGCTACCGGGTCATCTACGTCGGCCACGAGGGCCACGAAGAAGCCGTTGGCACGATGGCCGTCGCCCCGAACGCCATTCATCGGGTCGAGTCGGTCGAAGAAGTCGCAGCGCTCCCCGACTTCAACGAACCCCTCGCACTGCTCGCGCAGACGACGCTGTCGCATCGCGACTGGAGCGACGTCGCGGATGCCGCTCGCGAGCGCTTCCCGGACATGTGGTTTCCCGGCCGCAGCGACCTGTGTTTCGCTACGACGAATCGTCAGTCGGCGCTGCTTTCGTTTGTTGAGCGCTGCGACACGATGGTCGTCATCGGCTCACCGAATTCGTCGAACACCCTCGCGTTGGCCAAGTTGGCGACCGAGAGCGGATGCGAACGAGTCTTGCGGGTCAACGGCGCAGACGAGCTTCCCGATGACATCACGGGCATCGTCGGCGTGACCGCCGGGGCGTCAGCTCCCGAGGAACTGGTCGAAGAGGTCATCGCCAAGCTGGCGCCGGCCGATGGTGTAACCGAGCTGCGTGTCGTCGACGAAGACGAGTACTTCCCGCCGCCTCCGCCGATCCGAGATCTGCTCACGGCGCTTGCATCAGCCGCTTCGGTGACGCTTGGCGGTTCCACGGTGGACGGCATCGGTGCCGATCGCCATGTCGACGCCAGCCAAGTCCTCGCCCGCCTGTAGATCTTGCACTTCTCCGGCACCCGCAACTGATCGCCGGAGCCAATCCGCAGAGCACACAGAGCGAAGCGAATGTGCGATTGCGAAGGAATTCAGTCGGTCCAGGGCTCGATGCGGTCGTCGATGCCGGGTTCGTCGGGTGACCAGGCACGGTTCGGGGTGCCAGCCCGAATCTGCGCCTCGTCGAAGGCGACCTGAAGCGCCTCGCGGAGCTCGTTGGCCCGATCCTCTCGGGAACCAAGAAGCTTTCCGGGCTTGTCAGGGTTCTCGACGGTGATTGGATCGCCGAAGACGACGACGACCTTCTTCGGCCGAGGAATCTTCACGCCGATGGGCATGACTTCGCGGGAGCCGCCGATGCCGGCAGGGATCACGACCGCACCAGCGCGGGCGGCCAGCCAAACCGCACCTTCGAACACTGGCTTGATCCGTGGACCCTCTTGGCGGGCGCCTTCGGGGTAGACGACGAGCATCTCGCCCCGCTTCAGGACCTCGGTGGCGGTGTTGAGCGAGCTGCGATCGAGCGTGCCGCGCTTGACCGGGAAGCCGCCGAGGCCGACGAGGAACTTCGTCCAGAACGGGTTCTTGAAGATCGATTCTTTGGCCATGAACCGGCTGTCACGATCGAGTGCCGCACCGATGATCGGGGTGTCGATGTTCGACCGATGGCTCGGAGCGATCACGACCGGGCCGCTGGTCGGGATGCTCTCGTGGTTGACCGTTTCGAGCCGAACGAGTGACTTGAATATGCCACCGACCACGAACTTGCTCGTGCCCTTGAAGGCGCGTTGGCCCAAGGTGCGGGGCGCAGAGAAATCGGCGCCGCCGTGACGTGGGTCGTCAGAAACGGCCATCAGTTCACTTCACTTTCCGTTGCTGATTCTGGGCTCTCGCTGCCGATGCCAGCGTCTTCGATCATCGAGGTGATGAGCTGCACCACTTCGTCGATCGTGTATTCGGTCGTGTCGACCGCCCTGGCGTCGTCGGCTTTGCGAAGCGGCGATTCGGCTCGTTCGCTGTCGAGTTGATCGCGGCGAACGATGTCGGCTTCGACGTCATCGATATTTCCGCCGGTCTCGAGCGCTCGGCGGCGAGCCCGTTCTCGAGTCGAAGCGGTGAGGAACACCTTGATACCTGCCCGCGGAGCCACAACGGTGCCGATGTCTCGGCCTTCGAGCACGCCGCCGCCCTGCTGGGCGATCCACTGTTGTTGCAGCCCGACGAGCGCGGTGCGAACGGCCGGGTTTGCGGCGACTGCAGAGACGTTCTGGGTCACCGATGCGGACCGGATTGCGTCGGTGGCGGCTGCGCCGTCGACGACGACGGTCGTGCGTCCGACTTCGATCTCGATGTCCGGTAGTGCCGCGGCGACGGCATCTCGGTCTGACGGGTCAAGCTCACGGTTGAGCACGCCCAACGTGATCGCCCGGTACATGGCGCCCGTATCCAGGTAGGCCAGGCCCGAGGCCTCGGCCACACGTCGAGCAACCGTCGACTTGCCGGATCCGGCAGGGCCGTCAATGGCGACGACCCGCTCCTGTCCAGTTTCGGTTGATTCCGAGCTCATTGGAGTTTCCGCATCGAAGGTCGGTAGCCGGCGCCACGTAGCGTCTCGGCGAAACCCGGATGGTCGTCGAGCGCGATCACCATGATCGCGACGCCGCGGCCGCCTTCGACCGAGTGCGCGATCTCGAAGTCGTAGATGTTGACCTCGGGTGCGACCGTCGTGATGCGAGCGATCTGGCCTGGCTCGTCGAGCATGGTGACCCGCACTTCGCACAGTTCGAGATCGACCGGGATCCCGCTCGGCAGGTTCACCCGAGCGGCACGGGCACCGCTCAGCAAGTTCTCAAGGCCGGCCCGGTCCGTGTCGTCAACGACCTTTCGGGCACTCTGCAGCGCCTCGATCAGATCGTCGATGCCGCCGAGGATCGCGCTTCGGTTCTGCTGGCAGATGTCGAGCCAGATCGCGGGGCTACCGGCAGCGATGCGTGTCATGTCACGGAAGCCGCCAGCGGCGAGTCGCAGCACTGCGTCGTTGTCGAACCCGGCGCCAGCTGCCATCACCATCAAGGTCGCGGCGGTCAGGTGAGGCACGTGCGAGATGCGGGCGACGGCTTCGTCGTGGAGGCCTGGGTCCATGGAAACGACTTCGGCTCCCAAGATGCGGATGATCTCGCGGACGCCCGTGTAGGCCGCTTCGCTCGTCTCTTCGGTGGGCGTGAGCACCCACGTGGCGTTGCGGAACAATCCAGGTCGTGCACCGGTCACGCCGTCTTGTTCGGAGCCCGCCATCGGGTGCCCGGCCACGAACCGCGGATCGGTGACGGCCGTAGCGACTTCGGTCTTGACGCTGCCGACATCGGTGACGATGCCGGCGGTCTCGGCCAACGCTCGCTCAGCTGCTGCGGGCACACCACCGACCGGCGTGGCGATGAACGTGATCTCGGCGGCGGGGTCGAGCCCGACGGTGTCGATGACGTCAAGTTCGAGCGCCTTGTCGAGCGTCGCGGCGTCGTGGTCGTCGCCGGTGACGTGCCAGCCGACGGAGCGCAGTCCAAGCGCGATGCTGCCGCCGATCAGGCCGACGCCGATGACGTTGGCCCGGCGCGGCGCTGACGTCCCGTCGCTCATGACGGGTGCAGGTCGGGGCGGAGCTGTTTGGTTTCGCCGTGATAGATCGGCTGGATATCCGAGCGCTTCTTGGGCGAGTACGCGTGCAACATGATGCGGATGCAGCGGTCGATGCCGGCCGCGACGTCAGCTTCGACGGCGCCGAGCAGCGGCACGTCCGAAAAGCCGCACTCTTCGCGCAGTGCCTTGCCCGCATACATCGAGGTCAGGTCTGGTGTGACGGTCAAGATCACGTCGACCAAGTCGTCATCGACAAGCTCGTTGACCTCGAGCATCTCGTTCATGAGATCGCGCACGGCAGCACGAATCAACGTCGGATCATCGGCTTCAACGGTTGTGGCCCCTCGAAAGGCCCGCATGCGTGGCTCCACGGCCCCAGATGCTACCGCCTCCGCTACCCGGCTCTTCCGGTCGATTCTTCGAGTTTGCGCACTTCTTCGGGTTCGAGCTCGCGCCACTCCCCTGGTTTCAGCGTCGTATCGGTGAGCGGACCGATCCGGGTACGGACCAGGCGAGTGACTCGGAAGCCTCTGGCATCGCACATTCGACGCACCTGCCGGTTGCGGCCTTCGTGGATCACCAGCCGCAGAACCCGTGGCGCGACCAGCGAGGCTTTGGCCGGCGCAGTAACGCCGTCTTCGAGTTCGATGCCCTGGCGCCAGGCGCGAAGGTCGCCCGGTTTCGGCTCGCCATTGAGTTCGGCGAGGTATTCCTTGTCGACGCTGAACGAAGGATGGGTTAGTCGGTGGGTGAGCTCGCCATCGTTGCTGATGAGAAGCAGGCCTTCGGTCTCGAGGTCAAGACGCCCGACCGGCCACACCCGCGGCTCGGCGGGAACGATGTCGGTGACGATCGGCCGGTCGTGTGTGTCCGCAGCAGTCGACACCACGCCTGCAGGCTTGTGCAGCAGGTAGTGGACAAGATCAGGGGCGACGCCAACGAGCGCGCCGTCGACCTCAACGATGTCGGTTTCGGGAGTGATCCGGCGGCCGAGCACGGCGACCTCGCCGTTCACCGTGATGCGCCCTTCGGCGATCATGTCTTCGACCACCCGGCGGCTGCCGATTCCCCGAGCCGCGAGAGCTTTCTGGAGGCGGATTCCGTCAGGACCCCGATCGCTCACGGGCGTCTATTCCGCGTCGTCGGTCGTGAGTGAATCGTCGCCAGCGCGATCGTCATCTGCGCGATCTTCGGCGTACTCGTCGGCGGCAGCATTGGCCATCGCTGCTTCGATCGCAGATGGATCAAGCGCGCTGACGTCTTCGCTGATATCGATAGCAGCGACGGGATCGGGATTCACGAGCAAGGTCGTTTCGAGAGCTTCGACAACGTCGGCATCAGGGACGAACTGGCCGAGCTGCGGAAGCTCGTCGACGCTGTTCAGGCCGAGCCGCTCAAGAAACTGGTGTGTCGTGCCATAGAGCGCCGCCCGACCCGGTCCGGGATCACGAGCGATCTCTTCGACGTAGCCACGAGCTTCGAGCGTGCGAACGACACCCTCGGCGTTCACGCCACGAATTGCCGAAATCTGGTTCCGGCTGATCGGCTGCTTGTAGGCGATGATCGCCATCGTCTCGAGCGCGGCGGCCGACAGGCGCGAAGCCTGACCGTCGAGCACGAACCGCTCGACCACAGGTGCGAGATCAGGATGGCTCTGGAAACGGAAGCCCCCGGCAACGCGCTGGAGCACGAAACCGCGCTGGTCGTCGGCATAGCTCTGAATGAGCGCCGCGGCAGCGACCTCGACATCGTCGTTCGAGCAGCCGATGATGCCGGCCAACTGCTTCGGGGAGATGGGCTCGTCGGCGATCATCAGGATCGCTTCGATCGCTCGGGTGATGTCGCTCGGCGATGAAGGGATCACAGCGTCCTCGGTGTCATCTGGGCTGGGCTCATCTGGGCTGGGCTCATCCGTCATAGGCATCGATCAGGTCGAGCGTGGATGCATCGGGATCGTCGCCGACCCATTCGACTTCGATCTCGCCGAACGACGAGAACTGGGTGATGTCGACCAGGTCCTGCTTGTAGAGCTCGAGCACGGCGAGGAAGTACACGACGACCTCGATGCGGTCGACGAGCTGCGAGGTGATCGCACGAAAGCTCACCCGGCCTCGGTCTGGCAAGTCAATGGACAGCTCGTTGAAGGCATCGCTCACGCTGAACGTGATCGGAGCGATGTGGTCCGTCGAGACCTTGATGACCGGCTTCGGAGCCGTCGCCTTCATAAAGGCAGCCCGCAGGTCGAAGGCGTCGACGCCTTCGAAGAGATCCGGCAACAGCCCAATGAACGGCTCTTCGATGCCTGCACGGCGCGGGTAGGAGCGGCTTGCGTCGGCGCTCAAGACCTGCAGCGAGTGAGCGGCATCCTTGAACGTCTTGCATTCGAGGAGGCGAGCCAGCAAGAGGTCGCGTTCTTCCCACAGGGCGAGCTCTTCGTCGAGGTCGGATCCTGGGGGCTCCGGCAGCAGCCGTCGGCTCTTCAGCTCGACGAGCGTTGCCGCAATCAGCAAAAACTCGGTTGCCAGCTCAAGTTCAAGCTCTTCCATCTGTTCGAGCACAGCGATGTACTCATCGACGATGGTGCTGAGCGAGACCTCGTAGAGGTCGACCTCGTCCTTGAGAATCAGGTGCAGAAGGAGGTCGAACGGCCCGTCATAGACGGGTGTCGAGACGGCAACGCTCACGGTTGCAGAGGTTACCGACCGAAGCCCGAAGCGGGCGGTCAATCTTGGGGTTCCGCGGTTCTGGCTGCGTCGCTCGGCCGTGCGGTTGGGCTCCGCATCGCTCTGGCGGGGCCCCTAGGGTCATCGCCGTGACAGCACCGGACCCGGCACGGCCAACGACCTTGCACTCCGAAGACCACGTCGACCACGCCCTTGTCTGGTTCCGTCGAGACCTGCGGCTGCTCGAAAACCCGACCTGGTCAGCAGCGACATCGACGGCCAGCACCGCTACCGCGCTCTTCGTGCTCGACCCCGCACTCTTCGAGGCCGCAGGGCATTTCCGCCAGCAAGCGCTCGTCGCCCACCTTGATGGCCTCGACCGGATGCTGCGTGAGTACGGCGGCCGGCTTCGTATCGAACATGGCGACCCGGTTCAGGTCGTTCCTCGGGTCGCCGCTGAACTCGGCGCGACGGTGCACTGGAACATTGACACCACGCCGTACGCGACCCGCAGAGACGCGGCCGTTACGTCGGCACTTGCCGCAGCAGGAGCCGCCGAGCCGGTGACGCATTGGGGCACGCTCGTGCACGAACCGGGCCGGGTACTGACCGGCAAGGGCACGCTCAGCAAGGTCTTCACACCCTTCGCCAAGGTGTGGGATCGCACCGATCTTCGCCCGTGGGCCGAAGGCATCGGTGCAGCTGAGATCGCGAGCGAGCCAGGTGAACCGCTGCCTGACGTCGCTGGTGCCGACGACTTTCCCGGCGGCGAAGTCGCCGCCCGTGCCCGCGTAGGCGACTTCCTCGACCGGATCGACGACTACCTCGATCAACGAGACCTGCCCGCTATCGACGGCACCTCGCTCCTGTCGGGCGACCTGCGGTTCGGCACTGTGTCCCCACGAGAGCTCATGCACGTCGCCGGCGACACGACCGATGGCCGCCGCGGGTTCGTCCGCCAACTCGCCTGGCGCGATTGGTACGCCCACCTGCTGTGGCAGAACCCCGGCATGGTTCGCGCCGCGATCAAGCCCGACTACGACAAGGTCCTGTGGCGCAACGACCCCGACGAGTACGAGGCCTGGAAGCGCGGCCGCACCGGCTACCCGATCGTCGACGCGGGCATGCGTCAGCTTTGGAAGACCGGGTTCATGCACAACCGGGTGCGGATGATCGTCGGCTCATTCTTGGTCAAGGATCTGCTCATCGATTGGCGCTGGGGCGAGCGATGGTTCCGACACCTGCTCGTCGACGCTGATGTTTCCCAGAACGTCGGCAACTGGCAGTGGGTTGCGGGCTGCGGCACCGACGCAGCGCCGTACTTCCGGGTGTTCAACCCGTGGACACAGAGCCGCAAGTTCGATCCTCGGGGCGAGTACATCCGCCACTGGGTGCCCGAACTCGCCGAGCTCACCGGCGACGCCGTGCATGAACCGGCCAAGGCCGCGCCGCTCGATCTCGCTGCTGGCGGCGTCACCTTGGGTGATACGTATCCGCACCCGATCGTCGACCACGCGTTCGCCCGCGACCGGGTCCTCACCGCGTACAAGACCGCCCTCGGCAAGATCTAGCGAACGCAGCTCTCGCTGGTTAGAAGAGCGAGTCTTGGATTGCGATCTCGTCGGACCCGTAGTCGCCCATGTCGAGACGCAGCCCGAACAGCGCGGCCGGGTCGATCGCAAACACGTCGTCGCCCGATGATCGACGCACGAGCAAGGCTCGCCCAACGGCGGTGATGACTTCCAGGTCATGGTTGCCGGACTGAAGCGTGAGTGGGTACGCCAGCACCTTGGCCAGCGCCGGATGTTCAGCCATCGGATGACGCCACCGCTCCCCCAGGTCCTCGCCCGTTGCCAACGGCAGCACCCGCTCGTCGGGCACTCGGTCCATCAGGCGGCCGACATCGCGGGCCGCCTCGCCCAGCAGCCGGTCGAGTTCTGCGTCGGGCAGCGGGTCGACGAGCCCTTTGATCTTGCGGCGTGCATTGACTGCCTGCGGGAGTGCCCACACTTCGGTGACCAGATCCTCCAGGCTGCGCACGGCGATGCCGTTGGTCGTCTCGGCGACCAGGCGTGCCATCCACGCTCCCTGCTCCTCGAGCCGCTTCTGGGTGCGTGACAGCGTCGAGGTGCCGACCTTGATTGACCCGTCGCGGAACCCGGCGAGGTAGAGCCGGTTCGGCTGCTGCAGATGCTCAACGATGGCCGGGTCGAGCTCGGCTGTCCCGCGGGTGTGGGCGTGGTGCAGGTTGGATGCAAAAGTCGCCTCGACGATCCCGCAGCGCTCGCAGGTGCGGCTGCCCTGTTGAGGACGTCGAGTGCAGTCGTGATAGTCGCTGCGCTGCCCGTCAGCGTTTGCGGAGCGAAACGGAACGTGTCCGACGCACTGGCGGCTCGGCTCGCCGTTGAGCCGGTAGTTCAGCCGCAACCCCGCCGCAGGAACGAGCGTCGACGCGGGCGCATCGTCATCGCGCAAGCGGACATACGGCTCGCTGTCACGCCAGACGACGCCAAGCAAGATCCGGGTCTGCACGACCGGAGTTTGGGCGACCGGGCTTTGGGGCACCGGCGGACCCTATGTCAGCTGCCGGTCCAGTTGGGTGAACGCTTCTCGACGAAGCTCGCGATGCCTTCTTGGCCGTCGTTGGTGCCCATGGCGGTCGTGATCATCGTGCCTTCGTACTCGCCAGCAGCTTCGAGCATCTGGTCGAAGCCGTTGTAGATCACGCGCTTGGCCTGGCCGACCGCAAACGGGGCACCCGCTGCCAACTCGGCGGCAAGGTCAGCGGTGGTCTGGTCGACATCGTCGTCGGGCACCACACGGTTCACGAGGCCCCAGGATTCGGCCGTTGCCGCGTCGAGCACCCGGTTCGTCAGGGTGAGGTCGAGCATACGCCGCAGGCCGATGTGGCGGCCGATGAAGTAGCTCGAGGTGCCATCTGGGGTCATGCCGGCACGGGTGTAGGCCATCGTGTACTTCGAGGATTCGCCGCTGACGACCAGGTCAAACGCTCCGACGAACGAGAGCCCGGCACCGCCTGCGGCCCCGCACACACCAGCGACGAAGGGCTTCGGCATGCGGTTCATCTTGTAGATCGCCGTGTGGAAGTCACCGAGCAGCTTGGCGCCATGCTTCGGCAGGTTCGCTCCCTCGCCGTGGAACTCTTTGAGATCGCCGCCGGCGCAGAAGACCTTGCCTTCGGCCGTGACCGACACGGCTCGCACGGCATCGTCGAATTCGATCTCGATCATCACGTCACGCAGGTCCCGGGCGAACGCTTCGGAGACGGCATTGGCCCCGTTCGGACGGTTCAGTCGCAGGTGTCCGACGCCGTCTGCAGCTTCATACGTGATCGTCTCGTAGCTCATCGGCCCATCCTGTCAGCCCGTGGTTGGGCAAACGAAGTTCCCTGCCTCGCCGGGCACGAAACGACGCCGTGTGTGAACCACCTCATTGATCCCACGAGTCTGACGTGCAAGACTTTGATCTCATCCTGTCTGGCGGCATCGCGGATGAACCTCACCAGTGCAACTGAAAGGCGGGTGTCCATGCGACACGCAACAGCTGGGTTCGAGTACCACGGACCTGGCATCCCACGAAGCTCCTTCTACGACAGCCCATTCGGGCGAATGTTCTCCAAGATCGAACCTTGGGAACCCGAGTCCGACATCGAATCCGAGGTCCGCGCCGCGTTCGAGGCGTACGCGCAGACCCATATGGTCGATGACGGCGACCCCAGCGGCGACAACCCCGACATCCCGGCGGGCTACACCTACTTCGGTCAGTTCGTCGACCACGACATCACGTTCGATCCAACGACGAGCCTGATGCGCCACAACGACCCGAACAAGCACCGGAACTTCCGCACCCCGCGGCTCGACCTTGACAGCGTCTACGGCGCCGGCCCCGATGCGAGCCCACACTTGTACACCAACTTCGGCTACTTCCTGATCGGCAAAGGCGTCTCCGGGATCGAGGCCGACCTCCCACGCAACACATCGGGAACCGCGCTCATTGGCGACCCTCGCAACGATGAGAACACCATCGTTTCCCAGGTCCAGCTGGCGTTCTTGCTGTTCCACAACAAGGTCCTCGAAGCCATCGTCGGCGACGCAACGACCACGCCGACGCCAGCCCAGTTCCGCGAGGCGCAGCGCATCGTGCGCTGGACCTACCAGTACGTGGTGTGGAACGACTTCGTGAAGCGGCTCGTGTCCGAAACGGTGCACACCAAGGCGATCCGCGAGTTCGACCTCGGCGTCCTGCGGGCCCGCCGCCTCTATTACAAGTGGAAGCAGGACCCGTACATCCCGGTCGAGTTCAGCGTGGCTGCGTACCGGCTCGGCCATGCCATGGTGCGAGACGACTACCAGATCAATATCAGCGTCGGCTTTGGTGTCGCGAAGCCGATCTTCGCGCTCGGCGGCGATGCCGACTCGACGCTCGATCTGCGCGGCGGGCAGCCGCTGCGAGACCACCACTCGATCCAGTGGGATTGGTTCCTGGACTTCGGCACACCAGTGGCACCGTTCCCGCAGCTCGCTCGCAAGTTCAATCGCAAGCTCGGCGCCGGTGTCCACAACATCCCGACGCCCGAAGGGCCGACTCACCTCGGCGTCCTCAACCTGTTGCGTAGCTGGCGGATGGGCCTCCCCGGCGGTTCAGCAATCGCCGACTTCATGGGCATCTCGAACGCGATGGCGCCCGATGAACACATCGACGATTGCCTGTGGGTCTACATCCTGAAAGAGGCCGAACTCGCCGCCAGCATCGGCGGCAACGGCGTCGAGCTTGGCTCGGTCGGCTCCCGCATCGTGTCCGAAGTGTTCGCCGGGCTCTTGCTCGGCGATCCGGCGTCGTACGCGATCCTCAATCCCGAGTGGGATCCCGGTAAGGACATCACGTCGCTGCTCGGGCTCACTGCCATCCACGATGACTGGACGTTCAGCGACATC
>CALDGN010000327.1 GCA_937942965.1 uncultured Acidimicrobiales bacterium
GTCGTCGCATCGCCACCTGCGCTAGCAAACACTTGCGCAGGCTCGGCTAGCGCATCGGCATCGACGATTTCCTTGACCGGCGGCACCGTCGCTGCGTCGAGTGCATGCACCGTGACCGTGACCGTCCAGGCGACGAGCCAAGGCACCAAAGACAATGTGACCTCGACACTCACTAGCAACCGCGGTGAGTCAGCAGCAGCAGAAGCGAGCATCGACGTCACCCAAGCACCTGGCTTCAGCAAGGACTTCTCGCCGAGCACCATCACCGAAGTCGGCAGTTCGACGCTGACGATCACCATTGACAACAGCGCAGGTTCATTTGCGGTCAACGCCATGAGCTTCACCGACGATCTTCCGACCGGCCTGACCGCCTCGGGTGGGTCAAACACGTGCGGCGGGTCGTTCGCCGTCACCGCAACGTCGATCTCGCTGACTTCTGGTCAGCTCGGCGCCGGGCAGACATGCACGATCACGGCATTGATTACCGCCGATGGGCCGGGCACCTATACCAACACCACGAGCGCACTGCAGACCAGCCTGGGTTCCGCCCCCGCTGCCGAAGCAGAGTTGACCGTTGAGGCCGTGGCTCCGGGAATCACCAAGCAGTTTGCGCCAACAACGATCGACGTCGACGCAGTTTCCACGCTGACGTTCACGATCGAGAACGCATCGGCGAGCAGCGCCGGCGACCTCGCGTTCGCGGACAACTTCCCGGCGGGGCTGCAAATCGCAAGTCCCGCGAATGCTTCGACGACGTGTGTCGGCGGCACGCTCACTGCGGGTGCCGGTACTACCGACGTCTTCTACACCGGAGGATCAGTAGGACCGTCGGCAAGCTGCACGGTCTCGGTCGACGTCACTGCTACGACGGCCGGCGACAAAGACAATGTCAGCGGCGCACTGACGTCGAGCCTGGGCAGTTCTGCTGCGGCAACCGCGACGTTGCAGGTTGATGAGGTCGTCATACCGCCAGAAACACCGGACTTCTCGATCTCGTTCACCCCGGCCACGATCGCCGAAGGCGGACTCTCGACGCTGACCTACACGATCGATAACAGCGCTAATGCTGTTGAGGTCAGCGGTCTGGCCTTCTCTGACACCCTGCCCGCCGACCTCGTATTCACTGGTGCCTCAGGCGCAAACGGATGTCTCAGCCCCGGGGTGACCGGCAGCACGACAACGCTGCAGTTCACCGGAGCGGTCGCCGCAGGAACCATCTGTACCTATTCACACCAAGTCACTGGTCCCACCGATGGCAGCTATCTGCATCAAACCGAAACTGGGTTGAGTTCGAGCGCAGGGCCGGCACCAGCGGCCTCGGCAACGCTCACGATCACCGACACCAACCCCCCACCGCTACTCACCAAGGCCTTTTCGCCAGCAACAATCGACGAGGGCGGCGTCTCGACGCTGACGATCACCATTGACAACAGCGGTAGCACCGCCGGTGTCGACTCGATCGGCTTCACCGACAACTTCCCGGCAGGCTTGACGGTCGCCGACCCCATCAACCTGATCGAGGACTGCCCCGGAATACCTACGACGACACTCGCATCAATCTCGCTGAGCGCGGGCTCAGCCGAACTCAATGCCGGCGCAAGCTGCACGATCACTGTCGATGTCACAGCTGCTGTTGCTGACACCTACACCAATGTTGCTGGTTTGACGACCCCGGCAGGAAGCCCTGAAGACGAAGCAACCCTGACGGTGACCGCAGCACCGCCGACGTTCTCGAAGGCATTTGCCATCGACCCCATCGCAGTCGGTAGGAACTCGACACTAACGTTCACGATCGACAACAGCGCCGGGGTTGCGGCGAGCGCGCTTGCGTTCTCCGACACATTGCCGTCAGGCGTAACGATTGCGTCGCCCGCAGGTGCTTCGACGACCTGTGCCGGAACGGTTTCTGCACCCATTGGCGCCAGCACGGTCGTGTTCAACAACGGCACCGTTGCTGCGGGGACCACGTGCAGGGTGTCAGTCAATGTGACTGCTACCGAACCCGGCACCTATGACAACGCCTCGAGCGCACTGTCCACCAGCCTTGGCCAGGCCGACCCCGCCACGGCAAGCCTGACGGTCACCGCGGAGCCGTTGGTATTCACCAAGGCATTTGCGCCTGCCTCAATCGTCGAGGGCGAGACCTCGACACTTACGTTCACGATCGACAACAGCTCGAATGCGGCGCCAGCGCTGGACTTGACCTTCACCGATCCGCTTCCCGCCGGGGTCGTCGTTGCGACGCCGAGCGGTCAGACCAAGACGTGCACCGGCGGCATGCTCGGCACGAGTGGCGCTCAACTCGACTTTGTCGGCGGATCCGTAGCCGCCGGAGCTATCTGCACGATCAGCATCAACGTCACGGCGGGGACGTCGGGAGACTACATAAACACCTCAGGTGCGTTGTCGAGCAATCTGGCGTCGGGCGACGCTGCAAGCGCAACCCTGACCGTGCTGCCTCCAGCGCCCACCTTCGCCAAGCTGTTCACACCTGATGCCATCACCGCTGGCGCCTCGTCGATTCTCAGCTTCACGATCGACAACAGCGCCAGCAACACCGCACTCACCAGCGCATCGTTCACCGACACGCTTCCTGCGGGGCTGGCGTTCACCGGCACTGGCACGAGCGACGGCTGCACGTTGAGCGACCGTGTCATTACCGATGACGTATCACTTGCATGGAGCGGTTCGGTAGCCGCTGGAGCGACCTGCACCTATAGCCAGGGCGTGACCGGAACCGATCCCGACACTTATGTAAACGTCACCGGCGACCTGACAACCTCGGCAGGCACCGTCGATGGTGCAACCGACGCCTTGACGATCGTCGCACTGCCTGTCGCTCCAACGTTCACGAAGACATTCAGCCCCGCATCGATTCCGGCAGGCGACATGTCGGTTCTGACCTTCACCATCGACAACACAGGCAGCACAAGTGCGGCGGACGGCCTGACCTTCGGTGACGACTTGCCGACGGGTCTCGTTGTCGCCTCGCCGTCAGGTCAGACGAAGACGTGTGTTGACGGCATGCTCGACGCAAGCGGATCGGCACTGAACTTTGCCGGCGGCTCTGTCGATGCAGGAGTCAGCTGCACGATCAGCGTGATTGTCACCGCCGCGACCGAGGGGACCTATGAAAACACATCGAGCCCTCTGACGAGCAGCCTGGGTACGAGCGACCCGGCGAACGCAACCCTTGAAGTGACGCCGGCGCTACCACCGACGTTCACCAAGCAGTTCAACCCGTCGACGATCTCACTCGGTGCGACCTCGACACTCACGTTCACGATCGACAACAGTCTCAGCTCGCTGGCGGTCACCGATATCAGCTTTACCGACGATCTTCCGGCTGGACTCACCTTTGCTGGCAGCCCGACAACGAGTGGCTGCTTGAGCTCAACCGGAACCATTGGCGCAACCTCGCTGAGCTGGACCGGTGCAGCTGGTCCCGGCGCTGTATGTGTCTACACCCAGACCGTCACCGGCGACGTTGGCGTGTACGACAACATCACCAGCGTGTTGGCAACAAGCGCAGGTAGTGCTGACCCGGCCGAGGCAACCTTGACCATCGTTGCCGATCCGGTGCCACCGACATTCACCAAGGTGTTCAGCCCAGCGACGATCGCAGAAACCGAGTTCTCGACGTTGACCTACACGATCGACAACCGTGCAAACGCGGCTGCGGTGACAGGTCTGGCGTTCACCGACAATCTGCCGCTCGGTATCACCGTGCTCTCGCCATCGGGTTCATCGAACGCAACCTCCGGCGGTCAAGCAACAACCTGCACGGGCGGCACGATCGTGACGGGAACCAGCCAGATCGACTTCACCACGGGATCGGTTGCCGCGGGTGAGCTTTGCACCGTGAGTGTCGACGTGACGTCCAACTCGTCGGGCGTCTACAGCAGCACGTCCGATCAACTCACGAGCTCTTTCGGCACGAGCGGACCCGCATCTGCAAGCCTGGGTGTGACGGCACAGCTCGACCCTCTTGGTCTTACGTTCACCGATCCGTACGAATGCGCAGGCGGTTTCGTCGGTGTTGTTGGTGGTGGCGTGGGGCCGTACACGCTCAGTTACACGCTGAGTAACGCCCAACGTTCGGTCACGCTCGGGTCCTTCTCAACTGCGGGATCGGCGTTTACGAGCCCCGCAGGGTTTATCGACTACTCGTTGGTTCCTGCTGAGACCTATCAGGTGTCGATCCTGATCACCGACAGCTCGGTCCCGGCTCGCGAACTCACCGAGACGAACCTGTTCAGCGCGCTGATCACCAACGACTGCGAGCCACCGTCACCGGTTCCACCGGTGGGGCCTCAACCGGTCGGTCAGTTCGGAGGTAGCGCTGGCGCCACTGGCGGCGACACGACATCGGCGAGCACCGATGGCTCGGGTGCGGCTGCGACAACGGGCGCCGTTGAGCAGCCCACGGAGCTGGCCTACACCGGCGTGGAATCTCCAGGCCTGTTGATGATTGGCCTGCTGTTGATCGGCATGGGTGCATCAATCATGGGTCCCGTGCGGGTGCGCCGTCGGCGTTTAGTCACGGGAGTCCGTCGAATCCGCTAGCGGGACGTGTCAGCTGTGCCTGTGTTGTCGTTCATTCCGCAGTCGTGTCTTCGGCTGGGCCAAGGAACACGGCGCTTCGCCAGTACTTGAGTTCGTTGAGGCTCTCTCGAATGTCATCGAGCGCCCGGTGGCCGCTGGACTTCCGAGGCATCGCGGAGAGCGACTCGGGGTACCAGCGGCGAGCGAGTTCCTTGATCGTCGACACATCGATCGAGCGGTAGTGCAGGTACTCCTCGATCTCGGGGAGTGCAGCAGCAAGGAAGCGACGGTCGGTGCCGATCGAGTTGCCGCAGAGCGGCACGGTGCCTGCCTCGGGGATGTGTTCCTGCAAGAAGGCCAACGTCTCGCGTCCGGCTTCTTCGAGGCTGATCGTCGACGCAGCGATCTGGTCGAGGAGACCGCTCTTGGTGTGCATATTGCGAACGAAGTCGTCCATCTCAGCAAGCTCGGCGTCGGTGGCGCTGACGACGAGATCGGGCCCTTCGGCCACCAGATTCAGCTCATCATCGGTGATGATGGTCGCGATCTCGACGATGACATGACGACTCGGATCTAGGCCGGTCATTTCGAGGTCCATCCACGCAAGCACCGGACAACCGTATCGGTGGGCGCGCCGCACCAGTAAGCCGGTCGCCGATCCGGCATCGAAGACCCAGACATGCGATGCAGACAAGTACGGTGCCGACATGTTGAGGATTCCGGCCATGCGGGCCGAAGCAGACCTGGAATGGCCAGCCCACGCCACGGCTGGCGACGCTGGCGTTGACCTGCGGGCATCGACCGATGTCACGATCGCAGCGGGAGGCGGGCGCGAGCTCGTGCCGACCGGCATCTCGATCGCGATCCCCGATGGTTTCGCTGGCTTCATCCAGCCCCGGTCGGGTTTGGCGCTCAAGCACGGCGTGACCGTGCTGAACACGCCGGGCCTCATCGACTCTGGCTACCGGGGCGAGCTCAAGGTGCTGCTCATCAATACCGACCCGTCAGCCGACTTCGAGGTCACCAAGGGCGAGCGCATCGCTCAGTTGGTGATCCAGGCGTACGAGACGGTCGAGTTCGTCGAAGTCACCGAGCTTCCTGACTCAGAGCGCGGCCACGGCGGCTTTGGTTCGACCGGCGTCGCCTGAACGCCTGCCGGTCAGCGTCAGGTGAGGGGCAGCGAGAACTCAATGACGGCTGACGCGGCATTGACCGTTGGCGCGGGCGCAAGTCCAGACGCTGCTGTCGTGAACGCATCAGTCGCCGACGCCGCCATGGCTGACGTCGGCTGCTGGCCTCGGACGACGGCCACGATCTTCGTCGCCTGTTCGTTGGCAACGAACTCGATGGTCGATGGCGATGCGCTTGCGACCGCTCGGACGGCTGCCGACGTGACGCTCGTGAACAATGCGCCGCCGTCTTCGAAGCCGCGTCGGCCGGCGTACTTGTCCGCCGCGTCGTCGAACGCGGCGAGAAATGCCACGCCCGCGGGCAACTGGAGTCGTATGACGGCGGCATCCATCGACTCTCAGAATGGCATGTCGGTGAGCGAAATCGGCGCACGGTCGACGTGGAGGTTCCCGTGGCGCTTCTGATCGACACGCCGAGATGGGAATGGCGCGGTCACCTGTGGGCGCACATGATCAGCGACGTCAGCCTTGATGAGCTTCACGAGGCGGCCCGTGGCCTCGGTCTGAGGTGGTTGTCGTTCGGTCGCGATCACTACGACGTGCCCGATGTGTTGTGGCCAGCTGCGTGTGAGATCGCCGAACTCGTGGACTCGCGGGTGATCGTGCGCAGCTTGCGAGCGTCGGGCTTGCGTGTCGGGGGAGGCAAGCCGCAGAAGTCGTGGCGGCTGCTGCCCGATGTCCCGCCCGAGATCGATCGGCCCGAGATCCGAGCCTGGCGCGAAAGCGTCGTGCGATTGCTCGGTGCGCCCGCGGTTGACGTGCTCGGGCGGCCGACCGAAGTGGTCGTG
>CALDGN010000328.1 GCA_937942965.1 uncultured Acidimicrobiales bacterium
GGTGAGTTGCGCCATGGGCCAAGCGTAGAGTCGAGCCGTGGCTCGGACCCTACGCAATCGACTTCGGTTCGAAGCCGAGCTCGTCAAAGGCTCTCGATTCATCGCCACCGCGGCGCCCGCGTCGGACGAGTCCCAGGCCAAGGCACTGCTCGACGAGCTGCGCTCCGAGTGGCCCGACGCGTCACATCACTGCTGGGCGTGGCGACTCGCCGCCCCGGCAATCGATCGCGCCGGCGACGACGGCGAGCCGAGCGGTTCCGCTGGGCGACCGATCCTTGCTGCGCTTACCGGACGCGAGCTCGTCGACACGGCCGTGATCGTCACCCGCTGGTTCGGCGGCACCAAGCTTGGCGTCGGCGGTCTAGTGCGCGCCTACGGCGGCACCGCTGCGCAGGCGCTCGACACGGGCGTCTACGACGAGTGGGTCGCCCGCTCGATCATCGAGTTCACCCACACCCACGGCGAGACCGGCCCGGTTGAGCGAGCCTTCGCCGGCCTGGATTCGACCGAGCTCGACGTCGACTGGGGCGCCGAGGTCACTCGCCGCATCCAGCTCCCGACGAGTGAGGTCGAGTCCCTCTGGGCAGCCCTCGCCGACGCCACGAACGGGCGCATCGCTCCCCCGGACTGAAGCTGCGGCCGACTCTGGCCGACTGCGAGCTTCAGACGTTCAGGTGGTTCAGCGGTAGACCCGCTGTTTCCCACGGCAGTTTCACGAGCTGGCCGGTCGAGGACAGCGTCACATAGGCCGTGCGCAGATCGTCGCCGCCGAAGCAGATGTTCGTCGTGATGCGATCGGGCATCGGCACGAACCGAGCTGGCTCACCATGTGGCGACACGATCGTGATGCCGCCATCGACGATGGTTGCGACACACACATTGCCGTCAGTGTCCATCGCCAGTGAGTCGTACATGAGGAAGCCGTCGCGCCCCGGAAGCAGCCGTCCGCCATCGGGCTTGTCGCGTCGCTCCCCTAACAAGGTTCCCGGGGCCGACAGCCCATAGGCCCACATCTCGCCGGTGTGGGTCTCGGCGACGTACACCTCGTCTTCGTCGGGTGAGAGGCCGATGCCGTTCGGACCTTCGAGCGGGAAGATCTTCTCTTCGCAGGTCGAACCGTCCGCCTTGGCGTAGAACACACCGGTGCGGTCCCGGTCGCGGTCACGGGTCTTGCCGTGGTCGGTGAACCAGAAGCCGCCAGCACGGTCGAAGACCAGATCGTTCGGACCGCGAAGGTCGACGATTCCGCCGTCGTTGCCGACACCTGTGGTGTAGATCGTCTCGACCTCGCCGGTGTCGATGTCGACGGCCTCGATGCGGCCGCCCGAGTAGTCCGGCGGCTGGTGACCCGGATAGAGCTTGCCCCGCACCTCGGCGAACAACATGCCGCCGTTGTTACAGACCCAGACACGACCGTCAGGACCCAGTGCAGCACCATTGGGACCGCCGCCAAGCGAAGCGATGACCTCGACGCTGCCGTCGGGTTGCACCCGAGACAGCGTCTTGCGGGCGATCTCAACGAGGATGACCGAACCGTCTGGCATAGCGATCGGGCCTTCGGGAAACCGAAGGCCCGTCGCTACAACATCGAGTTCGGGCATGTCAGATGACGTGGCTGCTCCCATGCCTTGATGCTGGCACGGACCACCCCGCCGCTCCCAGAGGGACTTACACGAGGGCGGGTTCGGGGTTGTCAGCGACGGGCGCCACGTACCCTTCGGTCCGCATCTCGGCCGCGGGCAGTCCGGTCTCGCCTTCGATATCCACCGTGGGAAGCAACCGGTCCAGCCACTCGGGGATCCACCAGTTGGCGTCGCCCATGAGCTTCATCGTGGCAGGCACCAAGACCATGCGCACGATCGTGGCATCGACGAAGATCGCCGTCGCGAGGCCCAGGCCCATCATCTTGATGATCGGATCGTCTCCGAGCACGAAGCCCAGGAACACCGAGATCATGATGAGCGCCGCCGACGTGATCACACGAGCCGTGCTGGCGATGCCGTGGATCACCGACGAATCGTTGTCGCCGGTGATGAGGTATTCCTCGCGGACTCGGGAAAGCAAGAAGACCTCGTAGTCCATCGACAGGCCGAACAGAATCGCGAACATGAACATCGGCAGGAACGACACGATCGGCACCGTGGACTCGAGGCCGATGAGGCCCAAGCCCCAGCCCCACTGGAACACCGCCACCAGCACGCCGTAGGCGGCGCCGATGCTGAGCAGGTTCAGTAGTGCAGCCTTGAGCGGCACGAGGATCGAGCGGAACACGATCATCAGCAGCAGGAACGACAAGATGATGACGGCGGCGATGAACAGCGGCAGTCGGTTGGCAACCTTTTCGCCGATGTCGGCGAAGCTCGCCGTTCCGCCACCCACGTGGGCTCGGGCGGGCGCATCTCCGATGGCGTCGGGGAACACGTCGGCTCGAAGCCGCTTGATCGTTTCGAACGTTGCTGCGTCTTGCGGCGATGTGGTCGGGAACGCCACGATCGTGGCGACGCCCGCATCGAGGTCGACCTGAGGCGGCGCAATGGCTGCGACGCCCTCATCGGCGTTGATTGCCTGGGCAAGTGGCTCAACGACCGATGGGTCTTCGGAGACATCGACGGCGATCAGGAGCGGCCCGTTGATGCCAGGACCGAAGCCGTCTGCGACCAGGTCGTAGGCCCGGCGTTCGGTACGTGAGTCCGGCGTGGTGCCAGCATCGGGGAAGCCGAGCTGCAGGTCGAGCACGGGCGAGGTCAACAACAGCAGGAAGGCCGTCACGCCGATGGCGTAGGCCCAGGCGTTGCCGGCGACGTGTCCGCCCCAACGCTCCCACCGACCGGTCACTGCGTCTTGCGTTGCCGCCTCTTTGCGGCCGCGGCCAAAGCCGAACTTCGCCAGCCGCAATCCCGCGAGCCCGAGGAAGGCCGGGAGCAGGGTGATCGAGGCCAGCACCATGATCAACACGATGAACGAGGTCGAGATGCCGGCTGCGGTCATGAACGGGATGCCGGCAACGGCGAGACCGAGAATGGCGACCACGACCGTGCCGCCTGCGAAGATCACGGCCTGGCCTGCGGTTGCGGCGGCGCGGCCGACCGAGTCGACGACGGTGAGCCCACGTCCGAGGAACTCGCGGTGGCGAGTGACGACGAACAGCGCGTAGTCAATGCCCACGCCAAGCCCGATCATCGAGCCCATCTGCGGAGCCCAGCTCGGAATGTCGATCAGATAGGTGATGAGCGACATGGCGCTGACGCCAAGTGCGAGCCCGAAGATGGCCATGCCGATGGGAAGACCCATCGCAATGACCGAACCGAATGCGAGCAGGAGCACGATGACGGCCACGACAAGGCCGATGAGTTCGCCGATGCCGGTCTCGGGTTGCTCGAACGAGAAGAAGAGGTCACCACCGGCTTCGACCTGGAGTGGCGAGTCCTCGTTGGCTTCGACACGCCACTCTTTGAGATTCTCCAAGTCTTCGACGGAGAGCTCTTCGATGACCGGGTACTGCACCGTGATGAGGGCGACTCGTCCGTCGGGCGAGATCGCACCCGCTTGGGCTGCGATCTCTGGACCAGCGGCAAGAAGCTCGGCGGCGTTCGTTGCCCCAAGGACTTCGGGCAACGCCGTGAGTTCGCTATGGATCTGTGCCAGCTCTGCCTGCGCCTCGGGTGACGTGAAGAACGATGCATTCGGATCGTTCGGCGTCATCACGACCTGTGCGGTCTGGCCAGCGCTATCGGACTGCGCTGTTTGCAGCAGGTCCAAGGCTTCTTGTGAATCGAGACCGGGGACGTTGAACGAATCCTCAAGCTCGCGCCCGACGGTGCCGGACAGGCCAATGATCAGGACAGAAGCGAGCAGCCAGATGCCGATCACTCGCCAGGGATGGGCGGCGCACATGCGGCCGAGTCGGTAAAGCGCATTCGACATGGGGGGTGCCTCCTTGGGAAGGTAACGCTACGCTACCGTAGCGTTACCCATTGAGGCCACGAACGCAAGCAACTTCTCCAATGACCTTTGTCACAACTCAGCCGATGAGCCAGATCATCGGCTCGCGCCCCAAGGACGGCCG
>CALDGN010000329.1 GCA_937942965.1 uncultured Acidimicrobiales bacterium
TGTTGTGAAACCCCTTTGCCCTTTCCCAAAAGGGTTTTTCGAAAGGTCCATGTCACAGCAACAGCCAATAGCAGATACATAAGCGGACGGCCCTGCATCGCACCAAAGAGCTGCGCCGCTACCAGACCTTCGTGTTCGACGACTGGCTCGGCGGCATGTACGCCTCGCCCAATCTGCAGGGAACCCGCAGCGGACTTCCGATGGCCGCCGCGTGGGCGGTCATGCAGTACCTGGGCGTCGACGGCTACAAGGCGCTGGTGGACACCACGCTGGCGAACGCCGATGACATGCGTGCGGGCATCACGAAAATCGATGGCCTGCGGGTCTTGGGTGACCCGACCTTCCATCTGATGGCGATCGCGTCGGACACGGCAGCTGACGGCCCGATCGATGTCTTTGCGCTTGCGGATGCCCTCGATCGCCGGGGCTGGCATCTCGACCGTCAAGGGCCGCCCGATTCGCTACACGCAACCGTCTCGAACTCGAACGTCGGCGTGATCGGTGAGTTCCTCGAAGCGGTTCGGGCCTCGGCCGACGAGGTCCGCGGCTCGACGACCGAAGACCGGTCCACGAACTACGCCACGATGGAATAGCGGCACACTCGGCAGCTAGAGGAATTTCGTCGAGGTGGTGGTGCCGTCGAGCCACGTGGCGAGCGCATTCGGCGCACCAAGCAGATAGCCCTGTCCCCAGGTGACACCGAGCTCTTGCAGCGCCTGGCGTTGATCCTCGGTCTCGATCCATTCCGCGACGACCTCGGCGCCCGTGTGCTCGGCACACCGCACCGTCGAGGCAACGAGTTCCTCGGCGATCGGGTTCGTCCGGGTTTGTTGGGTCCACTCGCCGTCGAGCTTGATGATGTCGACCGGCGTCTCGTGCAGAAACTTGAACGACGTCCAACCTGCGCCGAGGTCATCGAGCGCGATCTTGACGCCTTCCTTGCGCAGCGAGCGCACGGCAACCTGGAACCGCTTGGTGTGTTCGATCGCCGTGTGTTCGGTGACCTCGATGACGAGGCGTGACGGATCGATCTGGCGCCGATGCAGTTCCTCGAGCAAGGTCCACACCAGACCTTGCCCAGGATCGAGCGAGCGGGGCGACCAGTTGTGCGCAATCGTCAAGGTCGGATGCACTTGGAGCACGTCGAGGATGTGACCGAGTAGTCGTTGATCGAGCGCGACGTCTTGGCGGTAGTGCGTTACCGCGTCGATGAACTCCGACGTACGCGTCTTGCCGTCGTCGATGCGGAGGAGTGCTTCGTACGCAATCGGAGCGGGTACGGCCGCAGGGTCGAGCGGCACGATCGGCTGGAAGTGAAGGTAGAGATCATCGGAATCGAGAAGGACAGCGACGCGCTCACGCCAGGACCGGTGTTCTTCGAGGCGAGCGATCCGGTCCGGGACGTTCGCGTAGTCGATGATCCGATTTCCGCCGAGTTCCTTCGCGATCGTCATCGCGTCGTCGGCGCGGCGCACAACCGCCCGGTCTGCGCCGGACGAGATTCCGACCGAGGCCGACACGTGCCCAAGGTGAGCGGAAACGAACGGGATCTCGTCGAGGACCGTCCGCAACGAGACGTGTAGCTGCTCGATCGGCGCCGTTGTCACCACGACGAACTCGTCGCCTCCGGTGCGAGCGACAACCGTCCCCGGGTGGGCGCCAAGGCGAGTCTGCATCACCTGGCCGATTGTGCGAAGGGCCTCGTCGCCAGCGGCGTGACCGTGGGTGTCATTGATGCCTTTGAAGCCGTCGAGGTCGAATACGCACGCCCACACACTTCGCCCTTCGGCCACACGATCGCCAAGTTCGCGTTCGACCGCTCGTCGATTCGCGAGTCCCGTGAGCGGGTCGGTCATGACCGCGGAGCGCAGGCGGCTGCTGAGTTCGGCCTGCGAGGCCAAGCTCGACTTGAGACGAGCCGCTGTCATGGAGGCCTGCAGATGCCCGCCGACGAGCGCGCAGATCTGTTCGAGCGCTAGCCGTTCGCGTTCGCGGTAGTGACTTGGCTTGGGATGCTCGCTATCGATGACGCCAATGACTTCGCCCTGAACCACGATGGGCACGGCGAGTTCGGACCGGCCGGAGCCGGTGTCGGCAATGTGGCGCTGGTCGGCGTGCGTGTCGGCCACGAGTTGCGATGTTGCGCTCTGGGCAGCTGCGCCGACGACGCCTTCGCCGAAGGCAAGACGAAGCGGATCAGCCACGCCGAGGACCGCATGACGTTTGCATCCCCACGCGGCGCTTTGCACCAATGACGGGGACTCGTCGAGCTTCTCGACCAGATAGATCACGCAGTCGGGGGTGTCGAGTTTCTGACAGACCCAGTCCGTCACGAGTGTCAGCAGCGCGCTGAGTTCAGACACCTGCGCGAGTCGGAGGGCGAGCTGGCCAACTTGTGCATCGTCATGCATGTCCGTCCGGGCGCTCGCCAGCGGTTAGATGTCGCGCTCATCACCCTCAAATGAGACCTATAGCCCAGTGCGGTACGCGACGCTTTGCCCCGTTTGGGAGGCAGATGCTGCGATCCGGCCCGTTTGCGGACGGCGTCGACAAGCTGACAGTCTCGGGTCATGGACTCACTGGTGACCACCGACTGGCTCGCGAACGAGTTGGGATCCGACGATCTCGTCGTGCTCGACTGCACGATCTTCTTGCGGATGGGCGACAGCGGCTACATCAGCGAGAGCGGTCGCGAGAATTACGAAGACGCGCACCTGCCCGGCGCGGCCTTTGCCGATCTCAACGAAGACCTCGTCGACGCGACCAGCCGGCTTCGCTACGCCGTGCCTACGCCCGAGCACTTCGGTGCCGCCATGGAACGGCTGGGCGTTTCCGACAGCGCACGAGTGGTGCTCTATGACGACAACAGCTCGATGTGGGCCGCCCGCGTGTGGTGGATGCTGCGCTGGATCGGCTTCGACAATGCCGCGCTGCTCGACGGCGGCCTCAAGGCGTGGAAGGCCGAGAACCGGCCGACCGAATCCGGCCCGAGTAACCCGACGCCAGCCGCGACGGGTTCGCTCAGCCTGTCGCCCCGGCCTCGACTGATCGCGGACAAAGACGACGTCATGGCTGCGACGGCAGACGGCGCCACCTGCCTCATCGACTCGCTTCCCGCCCCGGTCTTCAATGGCGACGTCCAGCCGTATGCGCGGCCCGGCCACATCCCGGGCGCGATCAACATCCCGGCGACATCGATGGTCGACGCAGATACCGGCCGCTTCCAGCCGGTCGAGCAGATTCGCGCCATGCTTCCGGATCGGCCCGAAGCACGAACGGTGGCGTATTGAGGCGGTGGCATCGCGGCGTCGGTCGACGCCTTCTGGATGACTCGCCTCGGTTTCACCGACGTGGCCGTCTACACCGCCAGCCTGCAGGAATGGTCGAACGACCCCGACGCGCCGATGACCGTCGACGCATAGCGACGAACTACAGGTTTAGCGAGACGCGTCGCCTGGGCGGCTGCGGCCAGTCTCATACGACCACACGGCGAGCTCCACGCGGTTGCGTCCACCGATTTTCGTCATGAGGTTGGCCACGTGCGCTTTGACCGTGGACAGCGACACGTGCAACACCTCGGCGATCTCCGCGTTCGTCAGCCCTTGCGCAACCGCAGCCAACACGCCTTCCTCTCGCTCGGTGAGCGGGCCACCAACCGGCTCGGCTCCCGGAACAAGACCAGATCCTCCCGCATGATGCTCGATCATCCGCCGAGTGACTGCGGGCGAGATCAGCATCTCGTCGTTGTCAGCGGCTCGGACCGCCTCGATCAGCAGCTCAGGGCCGGAGTTCTTGAGCAAGAAGCCTGAGGCCCCGGCACGCAATGCTCCGTACAAGTAGTCGTCGAGATCAAAGGTCGTGATGATCACCACCTTGAGGGGTTCCCGGGCCGCATCGCCAGCGATGAGTCGCGTTGCCTCGATCCCGTCAAGGTCTGGCATTCGCACGTCGAAGAGGCAGACGTCAGGCCGAAGCCGCCACGCCTGATCGACGGCTTCGCGCCCGGTCGCTGCCTCGCCGACGACCTCGATGTCATCGACCGCATCGAGGATCATGCGGAAGCCAGCACGGACCATGGCTTGGTCATCGGCGATTAGCACGCGAATCATGGCGCCCCCATCGGTAGCTCGACGTGCACGCGCCATCCCTCCGGGATTGGCCCAGCTTCGAACCGACCTCCAAGGGCCTCGGCGCGTTCGCGCATACCGATCAATCCGAAACCACCGCTTCGCTCGGCACCACTTTGGCCATCGTTGCGCACATCAAGTTCGGCCTGACCCCCGGTTGTTACGAGGTCAACTTCGATGCGCGTCGGGCCGATCGCGTGACGTCGAGCATTGGTCACAGCCTCTTGGGTAATGCGAAAGATTGCGGCTGCAACCGGGCGCGGGAGGTGCTCGAGTTCGGTCTCACCGACACAGACGACCGCCGGTCGACTCGACGGCGACGCAAGTTCAGCCAGCGAGGTTGCGGCGACCGAGCGGGCCATGTCGTCGTCGCTGCGCAGAATGCCGACGAGGCGACGCATTTCGGTGAGTGCTTCGTTGGCAATCGTCTCAATATCGCCAAGCGCGCGGGGCGCTGCCGCGGGGTCGCTTGCTGCGACGAACTGTGCCGCTTGGGCTTGCACCGCGATGGCTGACACGTGATGCGCGACAGAGTCGTGCAACTCGCGAGCGAGATCGTTCCGCTCGCGCAAACGTTCACCGCGTTCACGCTCCTCGAATAGCCCCGCGCGATAGCGCATCGCTTGGGCGATCGCCGCCACCACAAGAACGGCGAGCAGGTCGATCGCAGCGTCGAGCAAGGTGCTGTCGATGAGCGGCCAGACGACGATGAGGGCCGACACTGCAAGAAGCGCCCGCGCTCGCCGTTCGGCTTCGGACCATCGAACGACGCCGTAGACGAGCGCAATGCGGGCCAAAGATCCGCCCAGGGTGATCTCGGCATGGATGTCGGCCGCACGGGTCAGCAGATCGATCGCAAGCAGCGAGGCGAACGCCAGAATCGCAGCCAGCGCGGGTCGTTGCCGTCGATAGGGAAAGACCGCCACCGAGACCAGTGCGGGCACAAGATTGAGCCAACGGCTTTCGTTCGACGTAGCGAGCTCGACGACCGCGGCAACCGCCAGGCCCACGGCCACGAGCCAGTCTCGGCCAGCCGGTTCCCGTGACCGAGGCGCGACCAACGCCTCGTCCACACGCGCTCGGCCGCGACCAACGAAGTCGAGATGCCGAGCCATACGTAGACCATATGACGACCCATTCGCGCCGGCATCGGTCTCAGGATGGATGCGGTCTCGTGCTTTTGGCCAACTCGACTCTGGCCGCCGGAGCGATGTTCGACCGAAGAGTCGCCGTCAGCATCGACATCATGCACACCCCCCGACTCCACCGTGGACTGGCCGTACTCGCCGCTTGCATGATGCTCGCGGCCGCCTGCGGCAGCTCATCCGACGCTCCTACCGCAAGCGCTCCCAGCGATCCAGCACCGGCGGACACCCCGACCACGGCTGCATCGACTGACGCACCAACGCCGGCGGCTGCACCGATCACGGCCGCACCGATCCTCGACGCAAAGGGCGATGGCAGCATCACGATTGGCGATGACGAATGGCCGTTCCTCTTCGTCGAGCCATCGTTGGACGGCGAGGATGGGCCAGCGCTGATCGCCTACTTCAACACCGAAGATGCCCCCGGCGTCGTGCTCGTCCCGATCGACCTGGCGATCGAGGCACCCTCGGGCGACGTCATCGTCCTGACGCCCGACGGCAACGAGTTGACGGCCAACGCACCTCTATTCGACCAAGGCGAAGACGAGAGCATTCTCGCCTCGGGCTCACTCGTCGACGGCAGTGGGACATCGACCGACTTCTCCTTTGAGCTGCGCTTTGGCGTCGGCAACAGCTCGTTCGAACTCGACGGCAACCGAGCGATCGTGCGGGGCGACCTGGGATCGCACACCTATGACCAGGTCCAGTACCTGATCGACACGCACCCCGAGATCGACACGCTGGTCCTCCAAGACATCGGCGGTTCGGTGAACGACGAAGTCAATGTGCAGACCGGACGCCTGGTTCGAGGCGCTGGCTACACCACCTATGTTCCAGCCGACGGCGAGATCTACTCCGGCGGCGTCGACCTGTTCGCCGCAGGTGCTGTCCGGATCGCCGAGCCAGGTGCCGTCATCGGCGTGCACTCCTGGTGCTGCGGAGCCGACGGTGAGACTGCCGACGTGATCCCGCAGGACGACCCCGCGCACCAACACCAGATTGACTACTTCACGCTCATGCTTGGCCCGGAGCTTGGGCCTGCGTTCTACTTCTTCACCCTCCAGGCAGCCCCGTTCGACGGCATCGATCCGATGACACCAGCCGAGCTTGACTTCTTCGATGTCGTGAGCGCCGACGGCGTTCTTGCGGAACCGGCCGACATCACCGCTGCGGCGCAACAAGCTGTTGATGGGCCGCTCGCGACCCCGGCCGAGGTCGGCGACGCCCTTCGGGACGCTGTCGGCGAGGGGCCAGCCCCAGCAACCGTGCTCACGCTCGACGAGCCCGGTCGGGTCGTGCTCGTCGCCGAACCGACCGCCACCGAACCCGGGCGCGTCATCGACGTTGCCCTCGGCGGATCACCTGGCGCCTGGACGGTGATGACGGCGACCGAGTTGGCCATCCCAACCACCTCGCGCGATCAAGGCGGGGCCGACGAAACCACTTCGGCACTCGACCTGACGATCGGCACGTTGCCGGATGGCCTCGAGCCGCTCGCCGACGTCTTTGTCAAGCACGTTGACGTGTGGGGCATCCACATCGTGGCAACCGAGTCGACCGACGATGCCGACGTGCTCCATGCGGCGAACGTCATGGCGCAGTACCTCGACAACGACGCTGACGGCGCACCGGACGATGCGGCCGTCGTTGCATCGATGGTGTCGAATCGAGCCACGCTCCTCATGGCGGCAACGCCCGACGAGTTCGAGGCACTCGACGGTCAGACGCTGGACCGGATCTTCGACTTCGTCGGACGGGGCGGACAAGATCTCTACGGGAGCGAAACGAACCCGTCGAATGGCTTCGATGCGTCACTCGAAGAAGTCCACCACCTCATTCTGAACACCGGCTGGTCGGTCGTGTATCCCGACCAGCTCGGCATCAGCGAAGCGAGCGAGCTTGGGGCAGCACTCGATCTGGCTCGAGGTGGACGCTTTGAAAACGTGCCCGCTTCGTACCCCGACGGCGCCTGGTTCACCTACGACGACCGCACCTGCGAGTACGACTGCATGCTCACGGAGTACTTCTACTGGGTTCACACCAGCCTGCTCGGCGCACAAGCTGAACGGGCAGACGAGATCGGTCACGAATGGCGACTCGTCTCGCCGGAACAAGTCCGGTCTGGAGATGCGGCCGCCGTCGCCTTGATCGACTCGCTTCCCCTGCCCACCACGATCCCCGACGGCAGCTACGCCAGCTAACCCACGGGCCCAGTGACCCAGGATCCTCAATAGAGGAGATGTGTCGCCGACGGAACATGCCATGGGTCTCTTCGGTCGCAAAAAGTCCACCCCTCCCCCGGCGGTGCCTGCCGTGCCGGGCGTGCCCGCGGATGCAATGGCGACCGGCGACTTCGAGATCGTCGTGCGAGCGCTCGCCTCGCAGATGTCGGGACATCCCGTGGTCGAAGAGGGCAACGACACCATCGCGGTCGGCAACAA
This sequence comes from uncultured Acidimicrobiales bacterium, assembly GCA_937942965.1. Classification (GTDB taxonomy): domain Bacteria; phylum Actinomycetota; class Acidimicrobiia; order Acidimicrobiales; family UBA10347; genus UBA10347. The sequence goes on from CALDGN010000329.1 coordinate 7,714, forward strand.
CAAGCACTACCTGGGCAACCTGCGCGCTGGTTGGGAGAATCGCCCTGCGGGTGAGCGCGAGATCTATCTGCGCAACGCGCTGCACGGCTTCCACAAGTCGGAGCTCCGCAACATGGACACGCTGGACACCTCGATGCTGCGTCCCGGCATTCGTTCGCAGTGGACCGCGAACCTGATGCTGCTCATGGCGCAGCAACACTCACCCGGCGTCATTCCCGATGCTGGCGCCACGATCGCCTACCGGCCCATGGCCGATGGCATCGTTCGGGTGCTGATCTGGGATACCCCGACGACGATGAGCCTCGTCAACGAAAGCCAGCTCAGCGACTGGGGCGCAGACTTCGATCAGCTCTGGGACATCGCGGTCGCCAACCTCGCCAACGATCCGAAGACCGGCGGTTGGGCTGCCGCCAACAAGACGGTGTGGATCTCACTCGACGAAGACGACTACTGCGCCGAGCGCATCTTTGTCGACGGGCATCTGGATCCGACGAGCCTCGGCGAGCACGTCGTTCTGTTCCACCCCCACCGCAACGTCGTGATCCTCGCCGATCTCATGGATCCCGAAGGTCTCGCAGTCGCCGCCGAGCTTGCACTGCAGAACCTCAACAAGCCGAACCCGGTGTGCTTCACGCCGATCGTCGGCCGAGGACTGCACTGGCATCCGCTCCAGCTCGAAGCAGGCCATCCGGCCGCAGCGAAGGTCGCTCATCTGCGCACGGCCGAACGGGCCCAGACCTATGGGCACCAGAAGCAGATGCTCGAAGCCATCCATGGCGAAGAGCTGTTCATCGCGTCGTACACGGCGTTCGATCATCCCGAGCACGGCATCACGAGTGTCGCGACGTGGAGCGAAGGTGTCGACACGCTGCTGCCGCGCGCCGAACGGGTCGCGTTCGTGAGCGGCTTCGACCTGCCCGAACCCGAGGTGTTCCAAGTCCCGTGGCCGGCGGCCGAGTCCGTGGTGGGGCATCGCCTCGAACGCACCGATCACTATCCCGACCGCTGGCGCGTGACCAGCTTCCCGGGCCCCGACGAGCTCGCCACGTTGCGCGCCCACGCCATCGACTGAGCGTGCGACCAGAACCTCGGTTGCCGCCGCTGGCGCGCGAACCCGTGCATAGGCGAATATGGCGCCTATGACTGCAGCTGTGCACACCATCGGGGACCTCATTCGCCATCACGCCGCCGAGCGTCCGGACAAGGCGGCGATCATCCTTGGCGACAACGTGCGCTCGTATGCCGCGCTGCACGAAGAGTCGAACCGCGTCGCCCAGGCCATGGCCGGCGCTGGTGTCGAGAACCAGGATCGCGTGGCGTTCCTGGACAAGAACGTGCCTGAGTACTTCACGATGCTGTTTGGTGCCGCCAAGCTCAACGCCGTCACCGTCGCCGTCAACTGGCGCCTCGCTCCGCCAGAGATGGCGTACATCCTGAACCACTCCAAGGTGAAGGTTCTGCTGATCGGCGAAGAGTTCCTCGGTCACCTCAAGTCGATGGATCTCGAGGGCGATGTCCAGATCGTCGTGATCGGCGAAAACGGCGGTGCCACTGACTCGGATGGTTACCCGACCTACGACGAGTGGATCGCAAGTCACGACGCCACCGACCCGATGGTCGAGTCCGCTCCTACAGACACCTGCTACCAGCTCTACACGAGCGGCACCACCGGCCTGCCCAAGGGTGTCGAGCTGACGAACAACAACTTCTTCGGCATGATGCCGGTCGCGAGCGACATGTGGAGCTTCGACTCCGACTCGGTGAACCTCGTCGGCATGCCGCTGTTCCACATCGCCGGCAGTGGCTGGGGTGTCGTTGGTCTGTACAACGGCGCCACCAACGTGATGTTGCGTGACGTCGATCCGATGGAGATCCTGCGCTTGATCCCGGAGCACAAGGTCACCAACGCACTCTTCGTTCCCGCCGTGATCCAGTTCTTGCTGATGATGCCAACCATCGGCGAAACCGACTTCTCGAGCATGCGCTCGGTTATCTACGGCGCATCGCCCATCACCGAAGAGGTCCTCGTCGGCGGCATGGAGGCCATGGGCTGCGACTTCTGCCAGGTCTACGGCCTGACCGAAACCACCGGCGGCATCACCCAGCTCGACGCCGAAGATCACGATCCGGGCGGCCCCCGAGCCCACCTGCTTCGCTCGGCCGGCAAGCCAGTTCCGAACACCGAGATTCGCATCGTCGACGCGGACGGCAACGACCTGCCCGACGGCGAGGTCGGCGAGATCTGGATCAAGTCGCCCCAGAACCTCAAGGGCTACTACGCCGATGAAGAAGCCACCGCGGCGTGCTACCCCGAGGGTCGCGACGAGAACGGCCTGGGCTGGTTCACCACCGGCGACGCTGGCTACATGCAAGAGGGCTACCTCTTCATTCACGACCGCATCAAAGACATGATCGTGTCCGGCGGCGAGAACGTGTACCCGGCCGAGATCGAGAACGTGCTGATGAAGCACGACGGCATCGCCGACGCGGCCGTGATCGGTGTGCCACACGACAAGTGGGGCGAGACCGTCAAGGCGATCGTTGTGCGCAATGGCGACGAAGGCAACAGCGACGACGAGATCATCGCGTTCTGCCGCGAGAACCTCGCCCACTACAAGTGCCCGACCTCGGTGACCGAGATCGAAGCACTCCCCCGGAACCCGAGCGGCAAGATCCTCAAGACTGAACTCCGCAAGCCCTACTGGGAGGGCAAGGAGCGCATGGTCAACTAGCAGCGCTGACCAACGTGCAACCCCGCTTGACGTACCGCCCTATTCGAGGCGGCCGCCGCCGGTTGCGTGTGATGTTCGCGCTCCTCGCGCTGTTCGGGGCCTGGTTCATCTGGTCCGCCATCAGCGACGTGCTCGCAGCGGACAACCCGTGGTCCGCCCCGCCTGGGGCATTGCCGAACCAGGTCGCTCCGATCTTCGGCCTTGTGTTCGCCGGCGCCTGGTTTGCTGCGCTCGGGTGGAATCTGTACTGCTTCGGGTGGCGCATCCCGGACACGGTGATCGTGACCAGCGATGACATCGTGCATTGGCGATTGCTCTTCAGTTCCCACAGCGAGCCGCTCGATTCGTTCGAACGCCTGGACCCGGACCTTTTCGGCATGGCGCCACGACTCTCGGCGCCGGGGCCGAGTTTCAACCTGCTCGTCACCACCGGATTCGACGAGTTTGCGCGACATCTCTTCGCTCGCAACCGGCAGCTTCGCCCGCCACCCATGACCCCGATCGGCCGCATGCGCGGGGCCGGCGGGCGGAAACGCTCGCGACTTCAGGTCGAACACGTACCGCCTGCACCCGGAGCCGCGACCCGCTGACACCGCTTGCGGCGCGAACGTGCCGCGAGAACCTGCGCATCCGTTGTCGAACAGACAGAATGGCGACCGCATGGACGCACACCTTCAACCGTTCCGCGACCCGCTCGACGAGAACCTGCCGCTCGTGATCACGGGCGGCGATGGCTGCTTCGTCATCGACGACACCGGCAAGAGCTACCTCGACGCCGCGGCTGCACTCTGGTGCACCTCGCTCGGCTTCTCGAACGAACGCCTCATCGCGGCCGCTGAACGCCAGTACCGATCGCTCCCCTACTACCACTCGATGATGGGTCGGACCTCGGGTCGAAGCGAAGAGCTCGCCCAAGTTCTGACCGCTCGTCTGCCCGGCGACCTCAACCACGTGTTCTTCGCCTCGTCGGGCAGCGAGGCCGTCG
>CALDGN010000330.1 GCA_937942965.1 uncultured Acidimicrobiales bacterium
ACTCATCAACATCGACGTCGAGCTCGGAGGGCACCCGACCGGTGTCACCAACGCGATCTACAACATGGTCAACGGCTTCTCGAACGACTGGTACAGCGACCTCGCCACCATCCAGAGCTACGTCGATCCGATCTGTGTCACTTCGGCCGTCAGCCCGAATCCGCCGAGCATCGATGGACCTGAGATCAGTGAGCCGCTCGTCCCCCAGCTCATTGCGGACGACGCCGACTACTGGCAGTCCGTCGAGCTGTGCTGGTTCGATGCGGATCCGTGGAGCTGCGGCAAGCTCTCGGGATCGGGCTATACCGCTGACGACAACTGGGGTCTCGGCAACTCGGTCGGCATGACCCCGTGGGAGTTCGTCGTCGACAACTGTGCACGAGGCGATCTGGACTCGAGCTTCTACTGCCGCGAAGCCTGGTTCCGCTACGACTCCGCGCTTGGGGGCAGCGAAAAGGACTACCTCGCCATGTGTGGCGAGATCGCCCGGCTGGCGCTCGACCGAAGCAAGCCTGGCTACCACCTCGACTGGGCGCTCACGTTCTTCAGCTGGGACACCGTCACGTCCGACGCCATCGCTTCGTTCTACGACAACACCGCTGACGCCAACACGTACGACGTAATGCAGGCCGGGTTCGTTGGCCAGTGCGAGGGTTGGTACTAGTTCTTCTGCGGTGACCGGGGCATCGCCTAGCGTCGTCGCATGAGCGACGCCGCTACCGATGCCCCGACGACCCTGCACTTCCGGTCGTGTCCGCTATGCGAGGCGTGCTGTGGTCTGGAGATCACCCGCAAGGGCGACCAGATCGTTCGCATCCGTGGCGACCAGAACGATCCGTACAGCAAGGGCTTCATCTGTCCCAAGGGTTCAACGCTCAAGCAACTGCACGATGACCCGGATCGGCTGACCTCTCCGAAGATCCGGACCGAAAACGGCTGGATCGACGCAACCTGGGACGAAGCGTTCGCCGAGATCGAACGCCGGCTCACCCCCGTGCTCGACGCCCACGGCCGCGAGGCGCTCAGCGTCGTGCTCGGCAACCCGTCGACGCACAACCTTGGCGGCATGATCTACGGCCGTCCGGTTCTGATGGCCGCCGGTACCCGCAATATCTTCTCGGCCTCGACCGTGGACCAGATGCCGAAGCACGTGAGTGCTGGCCTCATGTGGGGTCGCCCAGACATGTTCCCGCTGCCCGACGTCGACAACACCGACTACATGCTGATCGTCGGAGCGAACCCGTGGGTGTCGAACGGAAGCTTGGTGACGGTTCCCGACTTCCCGGGTCGGCTCACGGCACTTCGTGAACGAGGTCGTTTCGTGGTCGTCGATCCCAAGCGGACGAAGACGGCTGAGAACGCGAGCGAGCATCTGGCGATTCGTCCCGGCACCGACACGTGGTGGCTGCTCGCGCTCGTGCACACGCTGTTCGACGATGACCTCGTCGACTTGGGGCGCCTGGCCGATCACATCAGCGGTGTTGATCAGGTGCGGGAGGTCGTCGCCGACTACTCGCCCGAAGCCGTCGCCGATCGGTGCGGCATCGACGCGGAGACAACCCGTCGCATCGCCCGAGAGTTCGCCGCCGCCGACTCCGCCGCGGCGTACGGTCGCATGGGCGCCCACACCACCCAGTTCGGCACGCTCGCGAGCTGGGCGACCGATGTGCTCAACACACTCACGGGCAATCTCGATGAGCCCGGCGGCATCATGTTCAACAGCTCGCCGACCCAGCTGCTGGCTCCCTCACAGCCCGGCGGCCGCGGGTTTCAGCTCGGTCGTTGGCAGGGCCCAGCGAGCGGTTTCGGCGAGGTCAAGGGCGAGCTTCCTGCCGCAACCCTGGCCCAAGAGATCACCGATCCAGCTGGCGACATCAAGGCCATGGTCGTGCTGGCCTGCAACCCGGCCCGCTCGTTCCCGAACTCGGCTCGCATCGCCGACGCACTCGAAGAGCTCGACCTGCTGGTCGTCGTTGACCCGTACATGACGGCGACCGCCAAGCGAGCCCACGTGGTGCTTCCGCCGACCTCGGCGCTTGAACGCAGCCACTACGACCTCGTGTTCGAATCAGCGATGTTGCGGGCGTTCGCCAAGTACTCGCCACCGGTCTTCGAGACCGACGCAATGCGAGAAGAAGAGATCCTGTCCCGCCTGTCGCTCGTGCTCGGCGGCCAAGGCGCCGACGCCGACCCGCAGACCGTGCACGATCAGCTCATCGGCCAGATGGTCGATGCCGAAGTCGCTCGTTCGGTGTCGCCGATCCACGGCCGTGATCGCGACGAGATCCTCGCCGAACTCGCCCCGTGGACGTGGTCCGAACAGGTCATCGACTTCAAGCTGCGGGTGGCTCGGTTCGGCGACCACTTCGGAGCGACACCCGACGGCATCACGCTCCAGAAGCTGATCGACGATCATCCGCACGGTCGCGACTTCGGTCCGTTGCAACAGCGCTTCCCCGGCGGAATCAAGACCGCAACGGGAACCGTCGAGTTGGCGCCCGAACCTATCGTCGCCGACATGGCCCGGCTTGCAGCTGCCCCAGCGGCAACCGGAGGGCTTCGTCTGATCGGCCGGCGCAATCTGCGCACCGTTAACTCGTTGATGCACAACGTGAACGTGCTCATCAAGGGCCGTGAGCAGTGCACGTTGCAGGTCCACCCCGACGACGCCGCCAGCCTCGGTCTCGTGCCCGAAGGCAAAGCGACCGTGCGTTCCCGAGTCGGCGAGGTCACGGCCCCGGTCGAAGTCACCGACGCGGTCATGCCTGGTGTTGTCTGTCTTCCCCACGGTTGGGGCTACGAAGAAGACGGCATCGAGATGCACACGGCTCGCACCCGCCCGGGCGTGAACTCCAATGCGCTCACTGACGACGGGCCGCTCGACCTGCTGTCCGGCAACGCTGTCTTGAACGGGATCCCAGTCGAGGTCGTGCCCGCCTGAAGTGCGCGAGCGCGTTCTCACCGATCTGGTGCCCGGAATCCGGGCTTGGAGTCGGTGAGAACCGAGGGGGAGGTGCCACATTGCGCACCTAGGATCACCGCGTGAGTTCGGAAGTGGCCGCCACCGCAGATCGGTTCGCCGGCGTTGATGCGTTCGACGATGTCGTTGATGAGTGGTTCGACCAACTGCGTGGCCATCCGGTCATCGACCGGATCTGTTACGGCGCCAGCGAGCTCGGCGATCACAGCCTGGTCTGGCACCTGCTGGGCACGGGAGCGGCTGCGCTTACGTTGCGCAATGAGCGAGCCGCTATCCGGCTAGTGACTGCGCTGGCGATCGAGAGTGGCCTGGTCAACGGTGTGGTGAAGTCGATCTTCAACCGCTCACGGCCGATCCAAGAAGTGCCTCGGCCGCTCCGGTTGCGCATTCCGCGCACCAGCAGCTTCCCGAGCGGACATGCGAGCTCCGCTACGATGGCCGCAGTGTTGTTGGCGGACAAGAGCCGCCTCGCCCCGGTCTATGGCGCGCTGGCCGGACTGATCGCCGTCAGCCGGATCTACGTGCGCATCCATCACGCATCAGATGTGATGGGCGGCGTCGCTGTCGGCACCGCGCTCGGTGCCCTGGTGAAGCGGCTCGCGCCGCTGCCCTGAGTGCCTGCCCTAGGTCAGACGTTGACAGGCTCTTGTACCGGCGTTGCCGCGGGTGCGAGAAGCAGACGCAGATCGAGCAGAAGGTTGGTCACGTCAGACGCACGAACCATGTCGCGAGCGTTGAGGTGAAGAAGCTCTTCGTCAATGACGGCGAGTGCTTCTTCGATCACGGTCTTCTCGGAGATTGCGGTCACAGGGTCACCATAACCCAACCCTGCGACGCGCTCCCACCACTTGGGCCTCGCGTCACATGATGTTCACCATTTTGGCTACGCAGTGTGGTCATGGTGCCGTTCATGCGTTCGGGGCCAGGCCTTCGATTGCTTCGTCCATATCGACGCCCGGGAACGGCATGATCGACAGCGACGCACAGGTCATGCCGTTGTCGAAGTAGCGGTCGATGTGGGCCCGGCACTCGTCGATCGAGCCCGAGATGATCAGGTCGTCAACGACCTTTTCGGGAATCTCACCGAGTGCGCCCTTGCGGTCGCCTTCGCTCCAACGGTCCCAGTGGCTGCCGAGTGCGTCGGTGCGTCCCATCCATTCGTGGAACGCCTTGTAGACGGGCACGTTCAGGTAGGCGGCCATGGCGAAGCGGCCGTTGTCGAGGACCGACTGACGATCCGTCGTTGGAGCGACGAACAGGCGGGCGACCATCTCACGGGGCTCGCCGCCTGAGCCTTCGTGCACGATGTCGGTGACGGTGCGGGTGTCTTCGGCGGATAGCCAGTTGATGATGGCTCCGTCGCCAAGGCGACCGGCGAGCTTGAGCATGCCGGTGCGGAGCGCTGCGATCATGATCGGCGGCTGCTGCTCGAGGCGCACCCCAAGGCGGAAGCCCTTGACCGAGAACGTGTCATAGTCCTCGGTGACCTTTTCGCCCGAGAGTGCGGCCCGCAGGAAGCTGACCGAGTCACGCACTCGCTTGTACGGCTCTTCGAACGGGATGCCGTTCCAGTTCTCCACGATCACGTTCGACGACGTGCCGATGCCGCAGACGAAACGGCCGGGAGCTGCGTCGGCCATCGACGCGACCGTCGAAGCCATCAGCGCAGGGCCACGGGTATACGCAGGGATGATGGCGGTGCCGAGGCGCATCGACGGCGCCCACTGCGACGCCAATACGAGCGGCGTGAACGCGTCGTGGCCCATCGCTTCGGCCGACCAGAGG
>CALDGN010000331.1 GCA_937942965.1 uncultured Acidimicrobiales bacterium
AGCACAGAAGTGCGGTCCAGCGCCGAAGTGCAAACTGGCCCGGGTGCTGCGAGTGATGTCGAACTCGTCGCTTCGCTCGAAGTGATCCTCGTCGCGTCCAGCGGAACCGAACATCAGAAACGCCCGCTCCTCGGGTTCGAACGTCACGCCGCTATAGCTGTGTTCCGCTGCGATGCGCCGAGGCGACATCCCGATCGGCGCGATCCAGCGGCAGTACTCCTCGAACGCCCGTAACCAGGCAACCTCGCCGGCCTGGAGCATGGCCAGCTGATTGGGGTGTGTGAGCAACGCCCATGCGGCACCCGCGATTGCATCGCGGGGCTCGTTCTGACCGCCCGAGATCGTGAGCTTGATGTTCGCCCGCACCTTGTCTTCGGGCATGCCGGCGTGCACCATCACCGACAGCAAGCTGTGGTCGGGGGTCGCCGTGATCTCTGGCAGCCGCTCGTCGATGGCCGCGTCGATCGATGACGTCGCATGCTCGCAGCGAGCGGCGATCTCGGGGTCACCGACATAGTTGGCGATGCCGTCGATCATCCCCTGGCTCCAGGCATCCATCTCTTGGTACGTGATGTTCGTCAGGCCCGTCATGGCCTTGAGCGCTTCGCCGCTCAGCGCCGTCGCGTAGGCGAGCACCAGGTCGGCTTCGCCTTGCGGTTCGAGTCCGTCGAGGACTGCGTCTGCCGAGGCCTCGAATGACCCCTGCCAACGAGCCTCGATCTCTCGCGGCGAGATCGCCGGGTAGTAGACGAAGCGATCCTGGCGGTGCTCGTCACCATCACTGCGCATCATGTTCTTGCCCATCAGCACGTTCATGAGACCGCCGGGCTGGTCCGACGAGAACACGGCCACGTGCTTCTCGCAGACGTTGATGTCGTCACGTTTCGTCAGCAGCGTCGCATTGAGCTCCGGCACGAAGCAGATCGGGGCTTCGGCCCGCATCGAGGCAAGCGCCGGATACGGGTCCTGCCAGAACTCAGCTGCATCGATGGAGACGACGGGCGCATCGGACATGCCCCGATGTTGTCACCTCAGCTTGAGCGAGCGTTTGATCAGCTGACGACAACAGTGCCGCAGTCTTCGATGCCACTACCGGTTGCATGCGTCCACTTCAGCCGGACCTGGTAGCTACCGGGAGCCGCGTAGTAGGCGTTCGATTGCGAGGTCGGGTCGAGCGTGCCGTCACCGTGGTCGAACACGAAGTCGACGGGAATCTGTGAACCGGTCTGGATTGCGGTGAAGGTGATGACCTCGTTCACCGCGATCTGGGTCTTCGAGATCGTGCACGAGATGACGGGCGACGGTGCCGGATCGATGCAGATCGTTGGGCCAGCCACGGTGCGGAAGCAGCCGTAGATCGGATACGGCGGGCAGCCGCTCTGGTTGGCCGGACAGATCTGGCCTCCGCAGTACCAGACGAAACCATCGGCCGGACCCTGGCCGACCAAGCACTCTTTGGCGGCGCCACCTCCGGGCGGGTCGATGCAATAGAGGCCGCCGTCCATGCCGGTGTAACAGCCGTAGGGCTTGCTCGTCGGACAGACGGGCGACGGGTTGGGGTTGCCTTGGCGGCAGAACGTGTCGCCGCACCACCAGCCGAGGCCATCGGCCGGGCCGAGTCCGATACGGCAGTTCGCAGGCGAGTTGTCGATCACGACGACGGTGCCGCAGTCGACGACGCCCGAGGCGCCAGCGGTCGTGTTCCACCGCAGCCGGACGTCGTACTGGCCCATGTCGAGGTAGTAGGCGTTCGATACGGCGCCGGGGTCGAGCGTGCCATCGCCGTGGTCGAAGGCGAACGAGATTGGGATGTTGGCGGGGGTGGCCGATGCAGTGAAGACCAGTGCTTCTTTCACTGCGACGGCGCGCTGTGGGGCGATCGAACAGCTCACAACGGGCACGACCGGCAATGGGGTCGCGGTCGGCGTCGCCGTTGGCCGCGGTGTGGCGGTTGGCTGTGGCGTCGATGTCGGCTGGGGCGCCGAGGTTGGGCGCGGCGTCGCGGTCGGAGCAGGCGTGCTTGTCGGACTCGCGGTCGCAGTAGTCGTCGGGGCCGGCGTGGCCTGACCAGAGGCGGTCGGAATCGGCGGTGGTGTCGACGTCGGTCCAGGTGTCGCCTCAGCGGTCGGCGTGGTCGAGGGCACGATCGTAGGAATCTGGACGGGTGTCGGTGTCGCCGAGGCATCGACGTCGGTCGCTGGCTCGGTCGGTATCGGGGTCGGCGTCGTGGCACCGCCCGCCAGCGGCGAGTCAGAAGCCGACGGCGTACCGATCGAGCCGCACGACGCCAAAACGAGTGCCATCACGACGGTGACGACTACTGCCAAGAGAGACGTGTGTGGTCCCAAGAGAGACGCGCTCGGGCGTCGATGTCCGCTCCATCGATGCTGTTCCATACCCATCAGACGCACGAACGACCGGTTTTGGTTCCTCGTCGAGGAGATTTCTTTTCGGGATGCCGTCCGGATTACGGACGAACGGTGATGCCCGCAGCAGCCATGTGCGCCTTGGCCTCGCCCACCGTGTGCTCGCCGAAGTGGAAGATCGATGCAGCCAGAACGGCATCGGCACGGCCTTGGTGCACGCCCTCGACGAGGTGATCGAGCGTGCCGACGCCGCCGCTGGCGATGACCGGCACACCGACATTGTCCGCCACCGCGGCCGTGAGCAGGTTGTCATAGCCGGCCCGAGTGCCGTCGCCGTCCATTGATGTCAGCAGCACTTCGCCGGCGCCGTTCGTCGTTGCCTGGACCGCCCACTCGACGGCGTCGATGCCCGTTGGGGTCCGGCCGCCGTGCACATACACCTCGAAGCCGCTGGCGGTCGTGTCGGCCCGCTTGGCGTCGATGGCAACGACGACGCACTGGTCGCCGAACTCGGCCGAGATCTCGGCCAGGACTTCGGGGCGCTCGACCGCCGCGGTGTTCACCCCGACCTTGTCCGCGCCAACGCGAAGCAACTTGCGGGCATCTTCGACGCTGCGCACCCCGCCGCCAACGGTGAACGGGATGAACAGTTCTTCGGCGGCCCGACGGGCCATCTCAACCGTGGTGTTGCGCCGCTCGTTCGATGCGGTGATGTCGAGGAAGATGACTTCGTCGGCGCCTTGGACGTCGTAGCGAGCAGCGAGTTCGACCGGGTCACCAGCATCGCGGATGTCGACAAAGTTCACGCCCTTGACGACGCGACCCTTGTCGACGTCGAGGCACGGGATGATGCGGACCGATTTCATGCCGACGGACCCGAGAGTGCGGCGACCGCCTCGGCGACGGTGAAGGCCTCTTCGTAAATGGCGCGGCCGACGATGGCACCTTCGAGGGTGCGGCCGTCGGCTTCGAGCGCGGCGAGTGCGTGCAGGTGTTCGATAGCCCCGACTCCCCCGCTTGCGATGACGGGAACCTGCGTCGTTGCGAGGACCTGGGCGAGACCGTCGACGTCGGGGCCTTCCATCGTGCCGTCGCGACCGATCTCGGTAACGACGAACGCGGCGACGCCTGCGTCAGCAAACGAGGCGACCGTTTCGAACAGGTCGCGCCCGGTGCGTTGTTCCCATCCGGCGACGGCGATGTCGGTTCCCCATGCGTCGAGGCCAACCGCTACCTGGCCCTGCGGTGCGAGTTCACGGACCAGGTCCGGGTTCTCGATCGCGGCGGTGCCAATGACGACCCGGGTCACCCCGGCATCCCACAAACGCTTGGCAGCTTCGACGGTTCGGACTCCCCCGCCGACCTGCATCGGCACGCCGACACGCGCAGCGACGGCCGCGATCGATGGCAAGTTCTGCTGGTCGCCGGATCGGGCCGCGTCGAGGTCGACGCAGTGGATCCACTCGGCGCCCTCGTCAGCGAACCGAGCGGCCTGGTCGGCCGGGTCATCGCCGTAGACGGTTTCGCGGTCGTAGTCACCCTGGTAGAGGCGCACGCAGTTGCCGCCACGAATATCGATGGCGGGATAGAGCTTCATGCTGTTTGTCCTGTGATCGGGCTTGCCTCTGTCTGGTTCGGTGCCGCAACGGGGATCTGGGCCACGAACTCGCGGAGCAGCCCAAGGCCCGCCTGACCGGACTTCTCGGGGTGGAACTGGGTTGCGAGCACGTTGTCTCGACCGGCGACAGCGACCATGGGGCCGCCGTAGTCACAGGTCGCAAGCGCGGCAGACGAATCGAGCACGGCGTAGCTGTGCACGAAGTACATCCACTCGCCGTCGATCACGTGCAGCACGGGGTGTGGGTCCTTCACCGTGACGGGGTTCCACTGCATCTGCGGCCGCTTTACCGTGTCTGGCAGCAGCCGCACGTGGCCGGGAAGCACACCGAGGCCAGGTTCTTCGGGGCATTCTTCACTGTGCTCGAACAGCATCTGCATGCCGACGCAGATGCCCAGAAACGGACGCTTCGAATCCACGGCAGCGAGCGCTGCATCGGCCAGGCCCGATTCGTGGAGGGCCTGCATACAACGTCCGAAGTTGCCGACACCCGGCAACACGACCGCGTCGGCTGCGGCAATCTCGTCGGGTGATGACGTCAGCGACGCGTCAGCACCAACCCGCTGGAGCGCCTTTTCTGCCGATCGAAGATTGCCGATGCCGTAGTCGATGACGGCAACGGTGGGCTCCACCTAGAGCACACCCTTGGTCGAGGGCACCTCGGAGCCTTCGATACGGACCGCGTCGCGCAGTGCGCGTGCCGCGCTCTTGAACTGTGACTCGATGATGTGGTGCGTGTTGCGGCCCCGCTGCAGCACCAGGTGCATGGTGATGCCAGCACCGCCGACAAACGCGCGCCAGAACTCTTCCATCAGCTGGGGATCGAACGGCGGGGTGCCGAGGATCTTCTCGCCCGGAGGGTCGACTTCGTAGACCAGGAACGGGCGGCCGCTGAGATCGAGCACACAGTCGACGAGGGCCTCGTCGAGCGGGCACGATGCAGTCGCGAAGCGGCGCACGCCGGCCTTGTCGCCGAGTGCCTCGCCGAAACAGGCGCCGAGCGCAATGCCGACGTCTTCGACCGTGTGGTGCGCGTCGATCTCGAGATCGCCGTCGGCGTGGACCTTGAGCCCGAACTGGCCGTGCTTACCGAGCTGGTCGAGCATGTGATCGAAGAAGGGGATGCCGGTCGAGCAGTCGACCGATCCGCCATCGAGGTCGACGGCGACGTCGATCGACGTCTCCTTGGTCGTGCGCGATCGCTCTGCAGAGCGGGTCATCTTTGCCTCACTGTGGGTTGGCCGGCGGGCCTAGGAATCAGTCCAGTATGGCGGCGAGAGCGTCGAGGAAGGCAGCGTTTTCATCGCCGGATCCAACGGTCACCCGCAAACACCCGTCGAGGCGTGGCCACGTCGAGCAGTTCCGCACGAGAATTCCCTGGTCGACCAGGCGCTGCCACACGACGTTGCCGTCGGCCCGGCCGCTTCCGTCGTCAGGGCGGAACAGTACGAAGTTCGATTGTGACGGCCAGAACTCGACGCCGAGCTCGCCGAGACGCGACTGGATGATGCCTCGTTGCTCGACGAGTCGAGAGACACGTGCCGCCATCTCGTCTTCGAATTCGAGTGCGGTTTCACCGGCGATCTGGGAGACCGCGTCGAGGTGATACGGCAAGATCGCGGTGTTGAGCCGCTCGTTGATCCATTCCGGCGCAACGAGGTAGCCGAGCCGAGCGGCGGCCATGGCCCACGTCTTGGAGAACGTGCGGGTCACGATGAGCGGCGCGTCTTCGTCGAACATTGACAGCGCCGACCAGGTACTGAACTGAGCGTAGGCCTCGTCAACCACGAGCAGGCCGAACGGCCGAACCGTCTCGAGGGCGGCTTCGACGAGCTCACGGGGCTCGACCATGCCAGTCGGATTGTTCGGCGAACAGAGGAACGTGACGATTGGCCTGTGCTCGGCGATCGTTGCGAGCGCCTGATCGGCATCGATGGTGAAGTCGTGCTGGCGCTCGACCTCGATCACGCCGGTGCCCGTGACTCGGGCGATCTGGCCGTGCATTGCATACGTCGGTTCGAACGTGAGGATCGAACGGCCGGGACCACCCCACGCGAGCATGATCGTCTGGAGCACCTCGTTCGAGCCATTGGCGACGAACACATTGTCCATGCCGATCGCAGCGTTCTCAGATGCGTGGTGTGCGGCCAGCCGGGTACGGAGCTCGGTGACGCCACGGTCGGGGTAGCGATGCCAGTCGAGCGCTCCGACTCGCTCGGCAACCGCCTGTTGGAAACCCGCGGGTGGCGGTTCGGGGCTCTCGTTGGTGTTCAGGCGCACGCTGACATCGAGCTGGGGCGAGTGGTAGCCCGGCAGCTCGGCCAGGTCATCTCGGACCGGAGGACGAAAGCTCATGCGCCACTCCCCTTGCCTGCCGCGATGTCGGCCAGGCGCAAGCGGACCGATTCGGCGTGGGCGTCGAGGCCCTCGGCCGTAGCCAGCGTCGCGACGTGCGGGCCCGCCCATTCGAGTGCTTCGTTGGTGACCGTCACGACGTGTACGTCTTTGGTGAAGTCGGCGACGCCGAGCGCTCCACCGAAGCGAGCCGTGCCATTGGTCGGCAGAACATGCGAAGGGCCGGCGATGTAGTCGCCGAGCGATGCGGGTGCCATCGAGCCGAGGAAGACGGCTCCGGCATGGCGCACTCTGGCGACGAGCGTTTCGGCGTCGACGGTCATGAGTTGCAGATGCTCGGGGGCGATCACATTGGCAACATCGACGGCTTGATTGCCATCTCGCACGATCGCAACGTGGCCCCCTTCGGACAACGTCGACTCGATGTCGTCACGACGAGGTGCCGATTCGAGCAGCTCGGCCATCGCTGCTTCGACCGCGTCGACGACGGCTTCGTCGGCTGCGATCAGCCATGACAATCCGTCGGGGCCGTGTTCGGCTTGGACCATCAGGTCGATGGCGACGTAGCGGGGGTCGGCTTGGGCGTCGGCGACGACGCAGATCTCGCTCGGTCCGGCGAACGCGGAGGGCACGCCAACCACGCCGCTGACTTCTCGCTTGGCGAGCGCCACGAACACGTTGCCGGGGCCGACGATGACGTCGACCGGTGCGATCGATGCGGTGCCGTAAGCCATCGCGGCAACGGCTTGGGCGCCGCCGACGGCGTAGAGCTCATCGACGCCTGCGATCGAGGCCGCCGCGAGGGTGACATCATCGACCTTGCCGTTGTTGCCGGGCGGCACGCACAACACGACGGTTTCGACGCCTGCGGCTCGAGCGGGCACTGCGGTCATCAGCACCGTCGATGGATACGCGGCCCGTCCACCGGGCACGTAGCAACCGGCGCGATCCACCGGCTGGCGGATCTGGCGGATCGTCATGCCATCGCGTTCGTGCACGTGATCGCCGCCCACTTCGGAGCGATGGAACAGGTCGATCGAGGCCGCGGCCGCACGCAACGATGCGACGACCTCGGGATCAACCCGGTCGACAGCGGCAGCCATCAGGTCGGGCGTGACCACGAGCGGATCGGGAGCCGATCCGTCGAACCGCTCCCCCAGCTCATTGATCGCATCGTCGCCACGATGTCGTACGTCGTCGATGATGGACCGCACGATCTCGAGCGGCCCCTCACCATCATCGAGCGGACGGGGAAGAACGTCCGCGTAGTTCCCGGTCACCTGGCGTAGGTCATGACGTGTCAACAACACGCCCAGCACGCTACCGGCGCCCGCCTCTCGCGTCGGCTTCCTTTTCGGCCGCCGATGATCTGGCCGCCGGACCTTGCCTTGAGCCAACGCACCGAGTACAACCCAGCGGTGAGCAATGACGCAGGTCCTCCGAGCGCAAGCGGCGACTCCGCCGAGTTGTCGTCGATCGCAACCGTCCTCGATGACCTGCAGGGCCGCGTCGTTGACGTTGCCGACCGGTGGCGTGCCATCGAGCGCGAAGACGTCTCGGGCGACCTCTACGACGTCGAGCGATCCCTTCGATCCGCGCAGCGCCGTATTCAACGAGCGCTCAACACGCTTCGCTGAACGGCCCGCCCTCAATGCGTTACCGCACGCTGTTGTTCGATCTCGATCTCACCCTCTTCGACTTCGCCGCGTCGGAGCGGTTGGCGTTCGCTGAATGCGCGGCCGCAGCCGGCTTGCCGACGACCCCCGAGGTGTTCGCCCGGTACAAGGTCATCAACGGCCGATTGTGGGCTGGGGTCGAGCGCGGCGAAGTGACACCGGCCGAGGCCGGTCGACGGCGATTCGACGAACTGTTGGCCGAGTTCGGCTCGGCCAGCGCCCCGACCGGGGTCAGCTCCGATGAGCTCGGCCAGATGTTTCAGCACGGCTTGGGGGCCCACGGCGAGCTGTATCCCGAAGCTGCTCCCGTCCTCGACGCCCTCGCGGAACATGCGGAGCTCGGTTTGGTGACCAACGGGCTCACGGCGGTGCAACGGGCCAAGGTGGCTCGGCTTGGCCTCGACCGTTGGTTCGAGCCGATCGTGATCTCCGACGAGGTTGGTCTCGCCAAGCCCGACCCTGCAATCTTCGACCTGACGTTCAATGAGCTCGACCGTGTTCACGGAGCGCGCGAGCGCCGAGCACAAACGGTGATGATCGGTGACAGTCTGACGAGCGACATGGCCGGGGCTCGAGCAGCTGGCATCGCTACCTGCTGGTTCAACCCGACCGGAGCGCAGCGACCAACGGGCGTCGAACTCTCGCTCGAGTGTCAGTCGCTGGTTGACCTCATCGAGGCGCTCAGCGTCTGAGCACGGCCGCGGTTGGCCCACGGATAGCGGCAACGCTGGCCCCACGGACCACACCAGTGGTCAGGAGCACCAGAACGTCCGCCTCCGAGTCGCCAACCGGCGCGCCGCAGATCCTGGCTCGAGGGGACAGAAACCGTGGGCAAAAAGAAAGCCGGCGCCCCGAAGGGCGCCGGCATTGGCGACACAGGGCGGCGGATCCCTGAGCTAGTCACCATTGGGTCGGGTGGCGGAACCCGACCTGCCGAACTATAGAACACCTACGGAGGCCTGCCAAGCACTTAGCGTGCATTTTGACGGTTCCTTGACATTCGGAGGCCCATACGGACGCGAGGTCCTAGTCTCGCGGCCATGACCGTCTCCACGACCCGCAACGAAACGTCTGGAAGCTGGACAATCGACGTCTCGAATCAACGCGACGGCACCGATGTCGGCGCCGAACTCGACGCCGCGATCGCCACCATCGCCGCCGCTGGCGGCGGCACCGCCGAGCTGTGGATCCATGCCGTCGACGACGATGCTGATGCTGCGGCGGTTGCTGCTGGCTTCGATGCGTTCCGAGACCTCTGGCAACTCCGATGCCCACTGCCAGCCGAGCCCGCCACGATCGAGACCCGGCCCTTCACCGATGCCGACACCGATGCAATGATCGGCGTCAACAACCGCGCCTTCAGCTGGCACCCCGAACAATCCGGCCTCAATCGGGAGCGTCTCGCGGCGACGATGAGCGAGGGTTGGTACAACCCTGACGGCTTCCGCATCTATGAGCCTGACGGCGAGATCCTCGGCTTCTGTTGGACCAAAGTTCACGCCGACGAAGATCCGGTCATCGGCGAAATCTTCGTCATCGCCGTCGACCCGTCGGCCCACGGCCAAGGCCTCGGTAGTCCCATGACCCGAGCCGGTCTCGATTGGCTCGCTGCCCAAGGCATCCGCCACGGCATGTTGTACGTCGAAAGCGACAACGAGGCCGCAAACCGGGTGTACGAACGAATCGGCTTCGTCCATCACCGCACGGAGCGTGCCTACCGCCGTACGATCGACGCATCGACGAGCTGAGCCGCCCTGGCACCACCCTCTACGACCTCGATCGTGACGAGTTCGCGGAACTCTGCGACGGTGAGCCGCGCTATCGCGTCGACCAAATCTGGCAGGGCCTCTACAGCGACCTTCGCCACCCCGACCAGATCACGACCATCCCCAAGAAGCTGCGATCGCATCTGAACGAAACTGCGCCGCTCGCGTTGACCGAGGTGCAGGTCCAAGAGGCGGACAAAGGCCAGACCCTCAAGTGGCTCTGGAAGGCCCACGACGGCCACCAAATCGAAACCGTGCTCATGCTCTATCCCGATCGGGCAACGGTCTGTGTCAGTAGCCAAGCCGGCTGTGCGATGGCCTGCGGCTTCTGTGCAACCGGCCAGGCCGGTTTCGACCGTCACCTCCGCTCCGGCGAGATCATCGAACAGGTCGTCACTGCGGCACGCGCTGCCGGCGACCGCCGAGTCTCCAACATCGTGTTCATGGGCATGGGCGAGCCGCTCGCGAACTTCGACAACACGTGGAAAGCCGTCAAGCGGTTCCACGGCGACCTTGGCCTGTCCGCCCGCTCGATCACGGTGTCGACCGTCGGCGTGATTCCCGGCATCCGCAAGCTCACCGAAGCGGACCTGCCGGTCACCCTCGCTGTCTCACTGCATGCCGCGAACGACAAGCTGCGCGACGAACTCGTGCCCATCAATCGGCGCTACCCGATCGATGCGCTCTGCGACGCGATGAATGAATACCGCAATCGCAAGGGTCGGCGGGTGTCCATCGAATGGGCGCTCATCCACGACGTGAACGACTCAGACCGCGATGCCGAAGAGCTCGCCCGGGTCGCCCGTCGTACCCGTGCCCACGTGAACCTCATCCCGCTGAATCCGACGCCGGGCTATCCCGTCCGCGGCGCACCGCCCAAGCGGCTCTATGAGTTTCGAGACCTGCTCGAAGAGCAAGGTGTCACGGCAACCGTGCGACGCACCCGGGGGCTCGACATTGATGCTGCGTGTGGCCAGCTCGCAGCCCGCCACCGCAACCAGGCTGACTCGGCCACACCCGTCACGTTGGGCTCCAAGGCTCCCCCGGCCTGATCAACGTTCATCGACACGGCGAGTGGCGTATGACACCACGCTCGTAGCGCGCCGCACCCGGCCATGTGGGCTGGCACACTGAGCGGGTGCAGAACTTGCAGTGGATGAACCGCATGCATCCGCAAACCCTCTCGATGGCCGTTTCGCTCGGCTACATCGGGGTCGTCTTTTCCGTCCTCAGCGGCACCTGGCTGAATCCCATTGGGCTCGTCGCCGTCCTGCTGGCCTTCGCCGCGACGATTGGCATTGCCAACGACAAGAAGGTCGCCTGGTACGTGGCCGTCGTGCTGTCGAGCATCGGCATGCTCGCCCTCGGTGCCTACGTGTTGCTCTCCGGCGGAGGTGTGCTGTTCAGCGTCGACTTCCTGATCGGCATCGTGTTCCCGGTGGCCTACTTCGCGCTCCTGATTCATCCAATCAGCCGCAGCTACGTCAAGACGTGGTTCCAGTAATGGGCATCCCGCAACGAGACGATCCGCTGCCGACCGGCGACGACAAGGTCGCCAGTGTCCGGACCATGTTCGACACGATCGCACCTCGCTACGACCTGGTGAATCGGATCATGACCTTTGGGCTCGATGTCCGTTGGCGCAACCGGACCATCAAGGACCTTGCGCTGCCATCAGGTTCGGTCATCGCCGACCTGGCTTGTGGCACCGGCGACTTCTGCCGCACGCTCACCGAACAGGGCCATCGCCCGATCGGCTTCGATCTGGCGTTCGGCATGCTCGCTCACGCCCGCACGACCGCTCCCCTGGTGCACAGCGACGCACTCGCTCTGCCCGTCCCCGACGGATCCATGGACGGTGTCACCTGCGGCTTCGCACTGCGCAACTTCGTCGAACTCGAACCGTTCTTCGCCGAGCTTGCTCGTGTCGTGCGCCCTGGCGGACGAATCGCGCTCCTCGACGTGAGCCGACCGCGATCACGTTTCCTTCGCTTCGGCTACGACATCTACTTCGGCAAGGCGGTGCCGTTCATCGGCGGCCTGCTCTCAAATGCCGACGCGTACCACTACCTGCCCCGGTCGTTGTCGTACTTGCCCGAGCCCGAAGAGCTGTCTGCTCAGGTCCGAGCGGCAGGATTCGCCGACGTGACCCACAAGCAGCTCAACGGCGGCCTGGTACAGCTCATCACCGCAACGAAATAGCGCTACTCCAGAGGGCCGAGATCGCTCGGCTCCTGGGGCGGATCTGACGCCTGGCTTGCCAGCACCATGATCGCCAAGCCGCCGGCGAACAGCGGCAATGCAGCGACCCACCCGGTCACGATGAAGATCGCCACTGCCGACAGCAAGAGCGCGACCGCTCCCATCTGAAATGCCTTACGTTGACTTGCGGTCAGTTCCATGGGGCCTCCCGTGGCTGCGGCAAGTCTTGCCCGATGCGACCGAAGCGTCCAATCCGAGGGGCGGCTGGGCTGTCAGCCGATCCAGAGGCCAATCGTCAACAACACGCCGTAGATCAACTGTGTACGGCCGGTCGCCTCGAGCACCGGGATCAGATCGCGCCCGACCGCTCCTGATCGAACCGGCTTCAACGCCAGCACGGCTGCAGGAACGGCCAGGAGCGCTAGGAGCGCCCATGGGCGGTCCACGGCCATGACGAGCACCAACACGAACGGCAGCACGAGCAGCAAGGCGTAGAAGCGGCGTGTCGTTGCGTCACCGAGACGCACGGCCAAAGTGTTCTTGCCAGACTCGGCATCGGTCGGGATATCACGCAAGTTGTTTGTCACCATCAGTGCCGTAGCGAGACAACCAACGGCGACTGCGGCCAGCCATGCGGTTCCGGACCAGCCACCTGGCTGCACGTAGGCCGAGAAGACCGTTGCCGTCAGCCCGAAGAAGACGAACACGAAGACTTCGCCGAGCCCCAGGTAGCCATAGGGGTTGCTGCCGCCGGTGTAGAACCAGCCCGCCAGCATCGAGATCGCACCGACCACGAACAGCTCCCAGCCGACCACGAGGGCGAGCAATAGGCCAGCGACGCCAGCGATACCGAACCAGGCGAACGCCATCATCTTGACCGAGCGGGCTGGGGCAACGCCCGAGCCGACGAGGCGAAGCGGGCCGGTCCGGTCGTCATCGGTGCCTCGAATGCCGTCGCTGTAGTCGTTGGCGTAGTTCGTGGCGATCTGCAAGGCGAGCGCGACGATCAGCGCGGCGACCGCACGCCACCAGATCGTGCCGCCGTCCCAACCGAGCGCGGGATCGACCGCGGCTGCAGTACCGACGGCAACCGGGACCGCTCCGGCGGGAAGCGTCTTTGGGCGGGCACCGGCGACCCACTGTCCGAGGGTCGTCACCAGTGGCCTCGATGCACGACGTCGCTGAGCGGTGGTCGACCGCGTTGGGCCGAGAGGCTCGTGCGCTGGTCATCGGCCGGATAGCCGAGGGCAACCGTGCCGATCGGCCGGACCGAGTCAGGGATGCCAAGTTCGGTGCAGATCGCGGCCTCGTTGTCGAAGATGCCGAAGAACAGGGCGCCTAGCCCGGCCGCAACCGTTGAGTGTAGCAGGGTCATCGTTGCCATCGCCGTGTCGACATGCCAGTACGGGATCCCCCAGGCATCGGCACCCTCGCCGAGTCCAGTGCGGGACTTGTCGGGCTGGCCGTATCGGGCGACGTAGGCATCGGCATCGCCGCATGGAAGCACGAGCACCGGGGCGGACAACAAGCCGGGCCACGGAAAGTCCTGCCGGCGTTCCGTTGGCAACGTCGTATCCCAGTAGCGACGAGTCTGATCAGGCCCTTCGAGCACCACGAAGTGGGTGCCAACCGTATTTCCCGCCGACGGGGCACGACGCGCCAGATCCAGCAACCCGTCGAGCAGGTGGGGAGCCACCGGATCGGTTCGATAGTTCCGCACCATGCGGCGGGCGCGCACGGTCGCGACGAATCCTGCTTCGTCCAGCGGCGACGAGGATCCGTTCACAGGTGCCTTGGACCCGCCCACCCGGTTCGGGTTGAGCGAGATGCGAGCGTGATCAGCTGCCGAGCTTGGCGAGGCGCTCAGGAGCGACCCAGCCGTGGGCGACCATTGCGTCACCCTTGGATGCGTTGATGTCGGCGAACATGGCCACGACATCGGCATTGAGCGACTCGGGGTCGAGGCTGGTGTAGTCGAACACCGTTGCTTGATCGCCGTTGCCGGTGACCTTGAATGAGCGGTCGTCGTAGCGGCTGTTGCCGATCTGGAAGCGCTTGGCCAAGCGACGGCCCCAGGCTCGCTCTTCGCCATTTGGCTTGTAGTCAGGGCGAGGAATGTGGTCGGCCAGTTCCTTGTAGGCGTCGAAGCCCGAAGGGTCATTGAACTGGGCACCGAAGAGCACGTCTTCGTCGGGGAACGCCATCAACGCACGGTGGTAGAGCTCGTTCATGAGCCCCCGCATCACGGTTGCCCGCTTGCCGTTGTTGATGACCGCACCGAGGCCGATTAGCACCGACGGGGTGCCGCCGATGCGTTCGAGCGTGCCGAACGTGTACCCGCGCAGCTTGCCGTTCTCGCGAGCGGTGGTGCAGAGCACCCAGAGCTCGGTCTGCTTCGACAAGAGTCCGACGGAGAACGGGTTCGGCCCTTCGGCCACCAGATCCGCCATCTCTTCGAGTTCGGCGTCGGTGACTGCCGTGCAGTCCTGCGTCGTGACTTCAAGCGCCATGTGATTCAGCCCCCACTGATGATTTCGCACTCGGACCAGCCGAATGTTCGGCCCCAATTGTCTCAGCTCGCGGGGCCAACGACAACTCGACCGATTCTGTCGACCGCAGTAACCCCACAGCGAGACCGCTTCTGGGCTACAGCGAGACCGCTTCTGGGCCGAGCAGCATCGTGAGTTCACCCATCAATGCTGGTGCCGGCGTGACGGCGAATCGGTTCGACAGTTGCACCACGGTGCGCGGTCCGAGCTCAACGAGCACGTCGGATTCGCCGGGGTGGCGAAGCAGGACTTCTTTGAGCTCGTCGAGACGGCGCTGCTCGAGGGAGCGGGCGGTCAGCTTGACCTTGAGTGCAGACTGGCGCTCAGGTGCTTCGAAGACCTCGATCTCGTTCGCGATCATCTTGCGTTCGTCATCGTCGGCCTTGACCCGGCCACGGATGAGCACGACGGCGTCGTCGCGGAGCGTGTGTCCGAACTTCTCCATCGAGCGAGGGAACACCATGACCTCGATCGAGCCTTCGAGGTCTTCGAGCTCGAGCACGGCCATCAGGTCTTGCTTGCGGGTGAACTTGCGTTGCAGGTTCGTGATCACGCCACCGACGCAGCGGAAGTCACCGTCGTTGAGTTCTTTGAGCGCAGCGACTGAACAGTCGCTCTTGCGCTGCAGCGCCGCCTCGATGCCCATGAGCGGGTGGTCGCTCACGTAGAGGCCGAGCATTTCCTTTTCAAAGGCAAGGCGAGGCGACTTGTCGAAGTACAGGTCCGGGACCGACGGGCGTTCTTCGAAGCCCGTCTGCTCGGGCGAGTCGCCGAACAGGGTTTGGATGCCCATGTCACGTTCACGGCGACGGGCGAGCGTCAGATCGATGATCGTTTCGAAGACCTGCAGCAGACCCTTGCGGCCGTAACCCATCGCATCGAAGCCGCCGGCCTTGATGAGGGCTTCGATCGTGCGCTTGTTCAGCACCGACGGGTCGACACGTTCGCAGAAGTCGTAGAAGTCGATGAACGGCCCGTTGGCGTTGCGCTCCTCGACGAGGAGGGCCACGAGGCCTTCGCCAACACCACGGACTGCAGACAAACCGAAGATGATCCGGTCGGGCTTGCCGGTCTCTGCGCTGAGCGCCGCGGTGAAGTTCATCTCGGCTTGGTTGACGTCGGGGACCTCGACCGGGATGCCGATCATCCGACATTCGTGGAGGTAGCCGGCGGCCTTGTCCAGGCTGCTCTTGACGCTGGTCAGCAGGCAGGCAAGGTATTCGACCGGATAGTGCGCCTTGAGGTAGGCAATCTGGAACGCTACGAAGCCGTAGCCGTAGCTGTGGCTCTTGTTGAAGGCGTAGTCAGCGAACGGTTCGATGACCTCCCACCAGGTCTCGCCGACGGCCGTGCCATAGCCAGTCTTCTCGCAGCCCTCGACGAAACCGGCCTTTTCCTTGGCCATAACCTCGCGGATTTTCTTACCGCAGGCCTTGCGCAGATTGTCGGCCTCTTCGAGCGAGTAGCCGGCGAACTTCTGAGCAACACGCATCATGGACTCTTGGTAGATCATGAGTCCGTACGTGCCCGACAGGATCTCGGCCGCGTCATCATGCAACAGCTCGACCGGCTTGCGGCCGTTCTTGCGGTCCGCATAGTCGTTGTGCATGTTCATCGCCATTGGACCAGGTCGGTACAAAGCGACGAGTGCGGCGACGTCGTCGAAGGTCGTCGGAGCGAGTGAGCGCATGAGCGCACGCATGGGCGAAGATTCGAGCTGGAACACGCCGATCGTGTCGCCGCGCTGAAGCAGTTCGTAGGTCGCCAGGTCTTCGAGGTCGACGTTGTCGATGTCGACCGTGATGCCCTGTGTCTTCTCGATCATCTCGAGCGTGTCACTGATGACATCGAGGTTGCGCAGGCCAAGGAAGTCCATCTTGAGCAGGCCGAGGTCTTCGACCGGGCCCATCTCGTACTGCGTGACCACCGGTGCCTCGTCCGGGTCCTGACCCGACTCGGGCTTGCGCTGAATCGGCAGATACTCGGTGAGCGGCTCGTCGGTAATCACCACTGCGGCGGCGTGGATGCCGTCGGAGCGGCGGAGGCCTTCGAGGCCTCGGGCGACGTCGACGACCTCTTTGACCTCGGGATCAGCGGCGTACAGCTGGCGCAGCTCTTTGGCCATGCCGTAGCCGTCGGCGTACTTGGGGTGCTCTTCGAAACAGGCGTACAGCGGCGTGTCACGACCCATCACGAGCGGCGGCATGAGCTTGGCGACCCGATCGCCCACGGCGTAGGGATGGCCGAGTACGCGGGCAGCATCTCGCACGGCAGCACGAGCCTTGATCGTCGAGAAGGTGACGATCTGGGCCACGTGCTCGCGGCCATAGCGCTCGGAGCAATACCGGATCATCTCGTCTCGGTAGCGCGAGTCGAAGTCCATATCGATATCGGGCATCGACTTGCGTCCGGGGTTCAAGAAACGCTCGAACAGCAGGTCGTACTTGATCGGGTCAAGGTCGGTGATCCAGAGCGTGTACGCCACCGCGCAGCCGGCAGCAGAACCACGGCCCGGGCCGACGCGAATGTTCTTGGCGCGGGCGTGGTCGATGAGGTCGCCGGTGATGAGGAAGTACGCCGAGAATCCCATGTCGTCGATGACCTTGAGCTCGAAGTTGAGCCGGTCGACAACGTCGGCGGACAGGTTGTCGCCCCACCGCTTGCGTGCGCCCTCGAACGTGAGGTGCTTGAGGTACTCGGTGTCGCTGGTGAAACCCTCGGGCAACGGGAAGGTCGGCAGCTTGGGGTCGCCGAACTCAATCTCAAGCTCGCACCGTTCTGCGATCCACAGCGTGTTGTCGCAGGCCTGGGGCACGTGGTTGAAGAGGTGGCGCATCTCTGCGGCCGACTTCAGATAGTGGTCGGTGCCTTCGAACTTGAATCGATCGGGATCGCTCATCAGCGAACCGGTCTGCACACAAAGGAGGGCGTCGTGGGCGTCGTGCTGATGCTGGTGGGTGTAATGGCAGTCGTTGGTCGCAAGCAGTGGCGCGCCGATGTACTTGGCGATCTCTAACAGCTGCGGGTTCGTCTCGTGCTGGGCGCCGATGCCGTGGTCTTGGATCTCGATGAACAGGTTGTCCCGACCGAAGATGTCCTGCAGCTTGCCGGCCTTGGCACGCGCCAGGTCCGTGTCGCCGCGCATGAGGTCCTGGAGGACATGGCCACCGAGGCAACCAGTGGTGGCGATCACGCCCTCGGAGTAGCGCTCGAGCAGCTCCCAGTCGACCCGGGGCTTGTAGTAGTAGCCCTCGAGGAACGAGCGGCTCGACAGCTGGATGAGGTTCTTGTACCCGGTCTGGTTCTCGGCCAGCAGGATCAGGTGGTAGTAGAGCTTCGCGCCGCTCTGCGTGTCACCGCCAGAGTCATCGAGCTTGCCTCGACGCTTGGGCCGCTCACTGCGGTGGTCGTGGGCCATGTAGGCCTCGATGCCGATGATCGGCTTTACACCTTCGTCCTTGCACGACCGGTAGAAGTCGAGGACGCCGTACATGTTGCCGTGGTCGGTCATCGCCAACGCGGGCTGTCCGTCGGCGGCCGCTGCCGCGGCCAACTCCCCCACTCGAGACGCACCATCGAGCATCGAGAACTCAGTGTGAACGTGAAGGTGCGCGAACGAATCGACCATGTTGGAAGCCTGCAAACAGAATTACGAAGATGTCATTCGGAACCTACCACCAACCGTTCACGCGCGCGCCAAGCCCCGGAGGGGATCGATGGGATCCTCCTCGCGACTAGGAAACGCTGCTCGAAGGACCCACCGATCCCCTCCTCGACGCGTGTCCCGACGAGCGCGGGTCGATTCGTTCTCTTTAGGGGCGAGGCGGGTGGGGTGTGGGGTGGGTG
>CALDGN010000332.1 GCA_937942965.1 uncultured Acidimicrobiales bacterium
AGCCAGCACTGCGAACCGGGTTCTCGAACCAGCTCACGAGGAACCCACCCGCACGGTCGTCAGGAATCGAGAAGTCGCCACCGCGTAGGTAGTCATTCGACGGAAGGTTGGCAACCTTGACCCATTCGATGCCGTCGCGCACGAAGAAGCCCGCAGAAGCAGCCTCGCGGTCGACTTCGAAGCCTACGCTCAGCAAGAGTGCCATGTAGGCGACGACCTCGTCTTCGGAGGGTCGGTTCGTCGACGTGCGCAGGTCGAAGAAGCGCTTGCCGTCTGATCCACTCACACCAGGCCGAGGCGTGAGGTCGATGTTCTCGAAGATCTCGCGTTCCTCCGGGCTGAGTCCCTCGAGGTCAAAATCGTCGAGGTCCAGCTGGACCTCGGTGTGATCGATGAAGCTCGGCGCGGGCACGTGGCTCGGCCAGCCGCCGGGCGGTTCGAGATTCCATTCGGCCGGCTCAGCCGATGCAGCTTGTGCGACGAGATCATTCAACGGAAGCCGGTCGAAGTCACTGTTCGTGCCGAGCTGCGCAACCGAGCAGGCCGAGAGCAGCATCGCAATCGTGAGGAGCGCAACCGGGTAACGCAGGCGGGATGCGGGCGGCGGTTGTTCGTTCACGTTTCGCATTCTTGTTCGTGGATCTCGTCGTCAGACCGGTGTATCGGAAGCGCTCCCGCTGGCGATGGATCTGTCGCGAGGCGAGCGTGGGTCTCGCAATCGAAGCGATTGCCGTCGTACTCGAGTTTGGATCGTTCGATGCCTTCGGCGATGAAACCTGCTCGACGCGCGACCGAGCAGCTCGCGGGATTGTCGAGCCGATGACCGAGCTCGAGACGGAAGAGCCCCTCGGTGAACGCGAACTGGGCTGCACCGAGCAGCGCTGCCGTCGCAAGGCCGCGCCCGCGAGCGTCAGCCGAAAGCCAATACCAACACCAGCCGAGTCGATGCGTGCGGTTGATCCGGCTCACACCGACCGCTCCCACGGCCTCGTCGGCTTCGACAATGGCCCAGATGTACGCACTTCCGGCGGCAACGTCAGCGTTGTAGCTCGTGATGAGCTGTTCGGCCGCGGGCACGTCGTCGATCGGTCCGGTTTGGCGTGCGAGGTCAGTGCTGGCGCGGTGCGCAGCGAGTAGCGCAGCTGCATCTTCCTGGCGCCATGGGCGAAGCAATCCTGATGTCGTCACAAGTCGCACGCTATGCGGCGCCGGTTGAGAGGTGGGGCCATTTGCACTGGCAGCTCAGGGCTTCACCATTGATGCGTTGAGCTGCCAATTGTGCTGGCGCGGCCTTACTGGCAGCTGAGGGCTTCAGACGTGAGGCATTGAACTGCCAGTTGCGGCATCCCACTCGGCGGCGAACGACTCGGGGGTGTAGTGAATTGCGAGCCCGCCCTCGCCGAGGAACTCGTCGACATTGAACTCGTTGTTGTCGATCAGCAGCGTGGTCGACAGACCAGGGGAGAGGCCAAGCAGGTGACGAGCACGGCGCGCCATCACACCCTTGGACAACGAGACGGCATCGGCACTCGTCACGATGACATCGACCAGCGGGTCGAGACCACAGGCGACGGCCATCGCTCCGAACTCGTGCGGGTTGACAGTGACGATCGCCTGCAGCACTTGGCCGTTGAGTCCGGTCAAGAGGTCGCGCATATCCGGGAGCCACTCGATGCGTTCGAAGACCGAACGCAAGTGCCGAGCGATCTCGGCGCGGCTCATCGGGACGAGGCCGGCGAGCGGATCGACGAGATCATGCAGCGATGCCTCGCCGAGATTGAGCCGGTCAACGAAGTCAGGGTCGGCGTTGAACGCAGTCCGATAGGCCTCGGGCCACTCGGGCACACCGGCGGGTGCGTACTGCATGAACGTTTCGTCGACGAGGGTGTCGCCGAAGTCCCAGCACACCAGGTCGATCTCTTCGCCGATCACGCGACCCTCGACCGTGAGTCCGCCTGGGGTGAGTGCAGTGTCATCGAGCGAGATCGCCGTCGATGGCTTCGCGAATCAAGTCCGCGTGGCCGCAGTGACGGGCGTACTCCTCGATCATGTGGATCAGGATCCAGCGAAGATTCCAGTGCTCGCCACTGGCATTGGTCCCCGCTGATTGCTGATCGAGCGACGATGCGCCGACCGTGGCACGGCGAGCGAATGCGACGGCGGCGTCGAACTCGGTGATGAGTCGATCGAGTCCCCAGGTGCTGCTGAGCGTCATCTCGGCGTCAGGGTCAGCATCCCAGTCGAGCGAAGCGAAGGTGCCCGGCATGTCCTCGCCAGCGAAGCGCACCCGAAACCAGATGTGCTCGACATAGGCCATGTGGCTGATCAGCCGACCGATCGAGAGCGACGACGGTGGCAACGTTTGTTGGAGCCGGGCCTCGTCGAGGCCCCACGCCCGGTCGATGAATTCGGCCCGGTAGAAGTCGAGGAACTGCGTGAGCAGTGTTCGCTCGTCTCCTTCGTTTGCAATGTTGGGAAGGTCCGGTCGATCCATGCCGAGACAGTAGGGGCATCGGCCCCCTGGCGTGGCACGAATCGACCAGACGAGTAGTCCGCTAGCCGGCGACGAGGGCTCCGAGCAGACGGTGGCTCAGTCCTCGCCCGATCCGGAACGGGAACCGGAACTGCAGCCGTGGACGGCGAGCCAAGTTGGGTTTCGGCAGCGGGATCGGACGGGCGAAGGTCGGTTGGCAGCCATTGAGCACTGGCTGCTCTCGGAAGGTGGCGACTTGGTAGCCGGGTCCCATGGCTTGCCGAAACTGGGCGGCCGAGAACGGGGCTCCTGCGAAGCCGGTGGTGGTCTCCTGGGTGGGTCGTTGGTTGGTCATGGATCCATTGTCCGCCCAACGCAAGCCATGCACCAGCGACATTGAGGCCTGCTTTTCATTCCAACACGTCATGGGCGTTCGGAGTAGCGTTGTTGGCATGCAGCTCGACATCGAATCACTCCGGGCCCTCCTTGCTGTGCTGGATCACGGCGGCATGACGGCCGCCGCAAAGCGGCTCAACATGGGGCAGTCGGCCGTGAGCCGCAAGGTCCAACGGCTCGAAGACCGAGTTGGTCGACCACTGCTCATCCGCGACGGACACACGCTTCGACCGACCCGCGACGGTCGTGCCCTGCTTGCCGACGCCCGTTCGATGGTGGAACTCCATGACCGCTCCGTCGCCCGGCTGAACAGCTCGGATCTCACCGGCACGGTCAAGCTGAGCTGCAACGGCGAAGTCGATACCGCTCAGGTCGCGTCGTTGCTCGGCACCTTCAAATGCCAGCACCCAGGAGCGCGAGTCGAGTTCATGCTGGACCATTCCGGCAACCTCATCGATTGGGTCGACTCGGGCGAGGTCGATGTTGCGGTGTTCCAGCTCATCGCTGACCAAGTGCGCCCGACCGA
Organism: uncultured Acidimicrobiales bacterium; assembly: GCA_937942965.1. Taxonomy (GTDB): domain Bacteria; phylum Actinomycetota; class Acidimicrobiia; order Acidimicrobiales; family UBA10347; genus UBA10347. The sequence goes on from CALDGN010000332.1 coordinate 3,396, forward strand.
CATCGTGCTGTGGACCGAGCAGATCTACTGGGCGACGTCGGCGTCGGATCCCTTCAGCGACGGCCGGGTGCCGCTCATCGACTTCGGTGACCACTGCTACTACAACCAGTTCACGATCGGCATTCTCGACCGTGGCGGCATCGAACACGACGTGGTCTTCTCGGCCGCATCGTCGCTGGACGTGTGCTCCGCCGTGCGCGCCGGTATCGGCGTCGCCGTGCTGAGCGACCGGTACATCAATGACGGAATCGTCCTGTGGAAGCCTCCGGTAGAACTCGAACCGTTGCCGATGGTCAGCCAAGTCATCCGCACCGTGCCGGGGGAGCGCCCTGACGCGGTCGCAGCGTTGGTCGAGACGATCCAGAACGAGCTAACCCAAGGTCGCGTTCCCATCAGCTAGTCAGCGCTCCTGTCGGTCCAGCTACCCACATGGGGCGGGTGGACTGACTGCGGCTGCGCTTCGGTTTCGATTCGGGACCGGCGCTACCCTGACGCCGATGTCGAGCGTGGCGCCATCTTCAGACCAACCCGTCGACTTCCCGGTGACCTTCGTCATCTCAGGCCCTGGTGGCGTCGGCAAAGGCACCGTGGTTGAGCGCCTGCTCGAAACGACCGACGGGCTCTGGCTCAGCCGGTCGTGGACCACACGAGATCCACGACCGGGCGAAGCGCCCGACGCGTACAACTTCGTCACGCGTGACGAGTTCCTGGCCCATGTCGAGAACGGCGGCTTCCTCGAATGGGTCGAGTTCCTCGACTACCTGCAGGGCACGCCCATGCCGACCCCGCCCGAGGGCGATGTCGTGATTCTCGAGATCGATATTCAAGGCGCGGCCCAGATCGAAGCGATGAACCCCGCCGCTCACCTGGTCTTCATCGACACACCGTCGATCGAAGAACAAGAACGCCGTTTGCGAGGCCGAGGTGACACCGACGAACGTGTCGCCATGCGCCTGGACAAGGCCATCCTCGAACGAAGCGCTGCGGCCGAACTCGGATGCGTCGTGCTCGTCAACGACGATCTCGACACGACCGTCGGTGAGCTGCGAGACCTGATCGACGCAGCCCGCGTCACCAGCTAGGTGGCCCGCTCAGCCACGCGCACCGGGGCGTCAGCTCAAGCTGGTATCGTTGGGCCGCTTCCCCGCCGAGAAATCAGGTATTGACATGGCGTACGACAACGACTCGATGATGGCAACCAAGGTCGAGGATCTCCTCGATGCAACCGGTTCCAAGTTCTCGCTCGTGACGCTCGCGTCCAAGCGCGCTCGTCAGATCAACGCCTACTTCGGTCAGCTCGGTGGCGGCATTGGTTCGTCGGTTCCGCCCCAGGTCACCTCGGTGGCGCACAAGCCACTGACCATCGCGTTCGAAGAAATCGCCGCTGGCAAGATCATCATGGGCGACCCCGAGGCCGTTGCAGCTGCTGAAGCTGCCGCCGAAGAAGCCCGTCTCGCCGCCGAAGCAGACATGGCTGCACTGGCGTCGGCTGAAGACGACGCTGATGACAAGGACGACAAGAAGTCCGACTGACCTTCGGTCGTCACAACACATACACCGATCAGGTCATGAGGGGTACTGAGTCACGATGCAGTCGATGAACGGCAAGCGCATCGTCCTGGGCGTGAGCGGCGGCATCTCGGCCTACAAGGCCATCGAGGTCTGTCGACGGCTCGTCGATGCAGGCGCGCACGTCGTGCCGGTCATGACCGAGAACGCCAAGAACTTCGTCGGTCCCACCACGTTCTCGGCGCTTGCCAGTGAGCCCGTGCACGACAGCCTGTTCAACGACTGGCAAGGGCCGATCCCGCACACCCGTCTTGGTCAAGAAGCCGACCTGATCCTGGTGTGCCCGGCAACCGCCCGAGTGATCGGAAGCTACGTCGCTGGTATCAGCGACGACATCTTGACCAACACGCTGATTGCCACCCGTGCGCCCGTGGTCGTCTGCCCAGCGATGCACACCGAGATGTGGGAGCACCCGGCGATCGAGGCGAACATCGCAACGCTCATCGAGCGTGGTGTGCACATCGTGGCGCCCGAAGAAGGCCGTCTCGCCGGTGGCGACATCGGCAAGGGGCGCTTGGCTTCACCGGCCACCATCGTTTCCCACGTCGCCGAAGTCCTCGACCCGTGGAGCCTCGACATGTCGGGCCTCCGCGTCATGGTTACCGCCGGCGGGACCCGCGAATCGCTCGACCCCGTCCGGTTCATCGGAAACCGGTCCACGGGCAAGCAGGGCTACGCGTTCGCCGAAGCTGCCGCACGCGCCGGTGCGAGCGTCGAACTCATCACCACCGTCGATCGCCCCGAACCTCCGGGCATCGAGATCACACCGGTCACGACCGCGGCGCAGATGCACGAAGCCGCCGTCGCCAGCGCAGAGACTGCCGACATTGTCATCATGGCCGCGGCGGTCGCCGACTTCCGGCCCGCCGAAACCAGCGACGTCAAGATCAAGAAGGGCGACGGCGTCCCCACGATCACGCTCGAGCGGACCGTCGACATTCTCGCCGACCTCGGCCAGCGCAAACGCCCCGGCCAACAGCTCGTCGGCTTCGCAGCTGAAACCAACGACCTGATCACGAACGCCGAGCGCAAGCTCACCAAGAAGAACGCCGACTTCATCGTCGCCAACGACGTGAGCGCACCGGGGACAGGGTTCGCGCACGACACCAATGCGGTCACCATCCTCGCTCCGGGAGGTGTGCGCGATAGTCTCGCTTTGGCCTCAAAGTTCGAGATTGCCCGGGCTGTCCTTCGCACGGTTGTTGCTGCGCGAACGCCCTCCGAATAATCACACATCCACTTCGGAGATTCCCGATGTCCAACAACTACACCTTCACGTCCGAATCCGTGACCGAAGGCCATCCCGACAAGATGGCCGACCAAATTTCGGACACCATCCTCGACGCAATGCTCGAACAGGATCCACACAGCCGTGTGGCCTGTGAAACCTTCGTCACCACCGGCCTGGCCGTGGTCGGCGGCGAAATCACCAGCGCCGCCAAAGACGTCGATGTCGCCAAGCTCGTTCGTCAGACGATCAACGAGATCGGCTACGACAACGGCGACGTTGGCTACGACGGCAACCACGTCGGCGTCATGGTTTCGCTCGACGAACAGTCGCCTGACATCAGCCAAGGCGTCACTGACTCCGAGGAAGTCCGCAGCGGTGAATCCGCTGGCGACGAGCTCGACAAGCAGGGCGCTGGCGACCAGGGCATGATGTTCGGCTACGCATGCGACGAAACCGACGTCCTCATGCCGCTGCCGATCCACGTCGCTCACCGCATGGCCGAGCAGCTCGCCAAGGTCCGCAAGGACGGCTCGATCGGCTACTTGCGCCCCGACGGCAAGACCCAGGTCACCTTCCGCTACGAAGACGGCAAGCCCGTCGAGCTGACCACGGTTGTCGTGTCGACCCAGCACGATCCAGGTATCGATCGTGATACCCAGATCCGCCCCGAGCTCATCGAGCAGGTCATCAAGCCCGTCATCCCGGCCCAGTTCGCCGACGATGACTACACGACCTGGGTGAACCCGACCGGCAACTTCGTTATCGGCGGTCCTGTCGGCGACGCCGGCCTCACTGGCCGCAAGATCATCGTCGACACCTACGGCGGCATGGCTCGCCACGGTGGCGGTGCGTTCTCCGGCAAAGACCCATCCAAGGTCGACCGCTCGGCTGCGTACGCAACTCGCTGGGTCGCCAAGAACGTCGTCGCTGCAGGCGCGGCCGCTAAGTGCGAAATCCAGGTCGCCTACGCGATCGGTGTCGCTCAGCCAATGTCGATCATGGTCGAAACCTTCGGCACCGAGACGGTCGATCCGGCCGCCATCGAAGCCGCGATCGGCCAGGTCTTCGACCTGCGTCCCGGTGCGATCCTGCGCGACCTTGACCTCAAGCGCCCCATGTACAAGCAGACCGCTGCCTACGGCCACTTCGGTCGTACGAGCGACGATGGCTTCACCTGGGAGCGCACCGACCGAGTCGACGATCTCAAGTCGGCACTCGGCCTCTAGACGGAATCGGTCATTCGCGGTTCGCTACCGACGGTCGTTCGGGTTCGCCCTGACGTCGCGGCGGTCAATCGCACTTTTGACTATCTCGTCCCCGAGCTCTGGACGAACGCACCCGACCAGTACGACCTGCGGGTCGGCGGTCGGGTGCGCGTCGAGCTGCATGGTCGACGAGTCGGCGGCTGGATCACCGAGCTTGATCCAGATACGCCCGAGGGCATCGAGCTTCGGCCACTGAAGAAGTGGTCGGGTCATGGCCCGACCGTCGACGTCATGGACTTGGCGGACTGGACAGCCCAATGGTGGGCCGGAGCGCCAGCCAAGCTGCTCCGCACCGCTTCGCCGGCGCGCAACGTGTACCGGCTCCGTGCACCCAAGGTCGCTCAATGGTCAGGCGATGTCGACCAGTGGGCACTCGATGCGTTCGACGGCGCCGGCTCGACCCAGCTGGTTGCCCCAGCATCGGATCGCTGGCAGCTGGTGCTCGCGGCTGCCACCTATGGCAATCCGTTGTTGCTCGTCCCCACGATCGAAGCAGCCTCCCAGCTTGCTGGCCGGGTTCGCCGTGCCGGCATGCACGTTGCCTTGCTTCCCGACGACTGGGATCGAGCCGCGTCCGGAGCGGTCGTGATCGGCACGCGTGCGGCGGCATTCGGACCGGTCCATGAACTCGGCGCGATCGTCGTGTTCGATGAACATGACGAGGTCTGGCGAGAAGAACGCACGCCGACCTGGCACGCACGCGACGTCGCCATCGAACGGGCTCGCCGTCGTGGCGTTCCGTGTGTGCTCGTGTCGCCAGCGCCGTCGGTCGACGCTGCCGGTGCGTTGCCGTTGCAGGAGCCAGCGCGAGCCGAACAACACGCCGGATGGGCTCCTGTGTCGATCATCGATCGACGCGACGAACCGCCTGGTCGACTCGGGTTGTTTGGCGACGGGCTAGCCAAGTCACTCAAGCGCGAAGGCAGAGCCGCATGCATCCTGAACCGCACTGGGCGGGTGCGGTTGCTCGCCTGCTCGAACTGCGGCGAACTCGGTGCTTGCGACGTGTGCAGCGGCGCGGTGCGCCAGATCGACGACAACTCGCTGACGTGTATCCGATGTGCTGCCACGCGGCCACCGGTGTGCGCCAACTGCGGCGGCGCTCGCCTCAAGAACTTGGTGCTGGGCGTGTCCAAAGCACGCGAGGAGCTTGCCGCTCTGCTCGGTGAACCGGTGGGCGAGAAGACGGCGTCAGGCGTGGACGGCGAGAGCGCTCGGGTGATGATCGGTACCGAAGCGCTGCTGCGTGACGTGCAAGAACGCGGCCGCCGATTCACGACCGTGGCGTTCCTCGACTTCGATCAGCACCTGTCGGCCGCCCGCCAAACTGGCGAGTCCGATGCAATGGCGCTGTTGGTGTTGGCTGCCCGCCAGGTCGGCAATCGGCGTGGCGGGGGACAGGTCCTGGTGCAGACCCGCATGCCCGAGCACCGTGTGCTGCAGGCAGCCGTGCGCGGCGACGCTGCATCGCTCACGATGGCGCTCACTGAGCAGGCCGCTGTGATGCAGTGGCCGCCGGTGGTTGCACAAGCCGAAGTGAGTGGGGCTGGTGCCCCCGCGTTCATCGAGGCGCTTGGTCGTCCGCTCGGTCTTACGGTGCTGGGACCGAACGACGATCGGTGGCTGATCCGAGCGACCGACAGAGATCTGCTGCTCGACGAGCTCGAGCGAGTCGAGCGCGGCGAAGACCGCCTCCGCATCGCCCTGCACTAGCTCGCTGCGGACGGCGCCGCTGTAGCTACCAGCTGCCAGCCAGCGCGCACGGGTCCGCGGCGTGACGTTCACCATCGCTTCCGTACACGTCGACACTGAGCCACGCGTTCGCGTTGTAGCGAAGCGTGAGACCGTCAAGCGAGCTGCCGTCGGCGTAGCCCCGCCAGAACTTCTCGAAGTCGTTGTCAGCGAATCGCCACTCGTTGTCTTCGAGCTCGAGGCACACAATCATCTGGCCGGTGTCGCCAAGCGACCCGACGACCAGATCGTCGAAGTACACGCTCGGCCAGCGGTAGAACTCGCCTTCAGGCGTATAGGCCCCGCTTGGTTCGTCCCTGACCCGCACCGCCAACAAGGTCAAGTGTTCAGGGCGTCGGGCGTGCTCGATTGTCGGATACGCCGCCCTGCTGGCTGCAAAGAACGCTTCGATGTCGGGCGCCGCCTCAGCCTCCTCTGCTTCGACAGATGCTTCGGCCCAGGCCGGATCGACGGTCAGGTTCGTCGGCCGGGCGGTGACCTCGACGAACGGTGGCTCCGTCTTGACCGCATCGATGGTGATGTCGAAGCGAAGGCCCCCGCCGTCAGGATCGAGCGTGCGCAGCTCGAACCGCTCGACGCGACCGTCTGCGTCCGCTCCGATGGTGACCTCGAACTGTTCGGCAGGGTCCTCGGACAGGATCCAGGCGAAGAACCCATCGGTTTGGCGATGGCGCCAGTTCCAGTAGTCGGGGTCGACGGACCCGACTGTCACCCGAGCATGGTTCCAGCCTCGTCGCTCCTCGATGCTTGGAAGAGTCCGCAGGCTCGACCAGATGGAGTACTCGGAGAGCCCCATCGGGAAGATGTGGGTTGGAACGCCGAAGACGTCGTTGAAGTACTCGGCGCCAGGGTCGATGTTGGGATTGGCCCAGGCAGGCAGGATTTCGGGTGCAAGCCCCACGGTGTAGGTCGTCCCTTCGAAGCCTTTGCGTTGGATGAGCCGGTCGGGCGGCGTCTGATCGAGCGTGACGCTGGCGAGCTTGGCGGCGTCGCCGGCCGTCATCGTCAAGATGTCGTTGAGATACGCGTCGGCGTAGTGCCCCTGTACGTTCCACCGGCTGTCCTCGAGGTCGCCATCGACTTCGAACGTCGTGCCTGTTGCTGTCCACGAGTACGAGTCCGCAGGGATGCTCCGCGTATCTCGGGGGTCCTCGAGGACATCGACGATGTTGGGTAGCTCCAGGGGAGCGCCACGGTCCGAGATGTCGAAGCGAACCTGAGCCAGCGCATCGTCGCCTTCGAAGACGACTTCGATAGCGATGAGCTGATCGTCGGCATTGGTCACGGTCGTCAGCGTCGCGGGCACGGCATCGGGGTTTGCAGCCGCGAAACCGAATGCGGAGGTCATCCGAGGCTCAGCGAGGGGAGCGAGGCGAACACTGGTTCCGTCCTCGTTGAAGGTTGCGTCGGGCATTGGTGTGTTCAGCCGCTCCCAGACTTCCGACGTGGTGCCGTAGAACGGGCGCACCGCCGACGACACCGCGTCGGCGACGTACCAGCGGTCGGGATCGAGCGGGGCGTAGGCGGTGCTGGCTATCTCGGGTGTTAGGCCGCGGCTCCAGACCGTGTACCCGCCATTGATGATGGCGACGGTCTCGAAGGGTCCAGGGTCGTTCGCCGCACTGGCGTCGCCGCGGTTGAAGCGGGCGGCGAGTAGGCGTGCGTAGTCATCCCGCTCCGCAATGGTGTGCGTGACGCCGCCGGTTTCGTTCGACTGGGTGACAAACACGATGGGATCGTTGGCTTCGCCGATGAGTTCCACGGTTGCCGTGGTGCGCATCGTTTCGCCTGTCGCCGCAGCGGCAAGCGCCGCTTGGTCGGGTAGTCGGTCGGTTTCGAGTCGAGGTTCGGAGCCGTGCAGCGTGGCGTACAGCTCTCGGAGGAATGCGTCGTGGGCGGCGCGCCGCTCGGCCTTTTCCGCTTGCTCAGCTTCGAGCGAGTCGCTGGCCTGAGTAGTTGCCGCGGACGCAGCAGCCCTGCTTGTTGCGGTCGCCGTTGAGCCGGCTTCTGTCGAGGTGAGCGCTCCGCTTGTCGGCGCTTCGGGCTCGGCCGCGGAGGCCGCCTCATCGTCGGCAGTTGCTGCGGCGAGGTCGGCGGTTGCCTGTGCTGCTGCTTGCTCAACAAGTCCCGGGGCGAGGGTGACGTCCGCAGTTGCTGAGCAGGCAGTGCCGACGAGCGACAACAGAAGAAGAGCGCTGACGAGTCGCGCACAGATGCGGTGCATGCGTTTTCATCGGCGGGCGGCCCGATGGGTGAAGCTGCTCTGCCTCATCAGGTCGTGAGACCCAACAGCCAACTTCTCTAGCGACCGGCGAACGCGACCTCGATGAGCCGGAGCGAGTTTGCCGACGGGACCAGGCTTCTGCGGCGCAGCGGCGAGATCGGCTAGAACGCAGGAATGTCCGACGCTTCGTTCACGCCTGAAGACCGCTCCCATGCCCAGCGCCTCATGGACGGCATCTATTGGTACGGCATCCCAACGCTGTTTCGAGCGCCGCACGATGCCGATCCGGCCAATGCCGACATCGGGCTGGTGGGCGTGCCCCATTCGACGGGCAACGGCACGACCCAACGGGACCAGCACCTCGGGCCGCGGGCGGTGCGCAACGTGAGCGCGATCGGACGACGGGCACACAACGCGTTCGAGATTGACCCGTGGGATATGTGCCGCATCCACGACCTCGGCGATGTGCCACTCAGCGAGGGCAACAACAACGAGCGCTCGATCGAGATGATCACCGACTACTACAAGGCCATCGATGCCGCAGGCTGTCGGCCCGTCTCGATCGGTGGCGACCATTCGATCACGGGCGGCATCCTCCAGGGCATCGCCGGATCACACAGCACGCTCACCGGCGGCGAAAAGGCGTGCCTGCTGCACTTCGACGCACACACCGATGCGTTCCACAACGTCGAACACTTCATGGGCGCCATCAAATCGGCCGCGCATTGGGCCAGCTATCTGGTGCGTGACGGTCACGTCGATGCCGAGCACTCGGTACAGGTCGGTATCCGAGGCAACGTCCGCAGCCTCGACTGGCTCGACCCGAGCTACGACCTTGGCTACACGGTCATCAAGAAGACCGAGTACGACGAGATGGGACCCGAGCGGGTCATGGAGATCATCGACGAGACCATTGGTGACCGACCGCTCTACATCACCTTCGACCTGGATTGCCTCGACCCGATGGTCGCTCCCGGTGTGGCCAACATCGAAGCCGGCATTGAAGGATTCGGCATCGACCAAGTGATGCAGCTGTTGCGTTCGGTGCGAGGGAAGAACGTCATCGGCGGCGATGTCGTCTGCCTGATGCCAACCGTTGACTCACCGAACCAGATCACGAGCTACCGCTCGATGGCCGTGATGTTCGAGATCCTGAGCCTGATCGCCGACGCCCACCACAGCGCCTAGAAAACGCCGGATGCCGGCCGCCAATGGCGACCGGCAGACGTGCGTTGAAGTTGTCGGCGTCCGTTAGAAGCGGCCGTCGTGAGGAGGAGCTGGCGCTGGCGCGGCCTGCGGTGCAACCGGAGCTTGGGGGACAGGCGGCTGGTGTGCGGGCGCCTGCTGCACGGGTGCCTGGTGAACAGGTGCAGGGTGAACGGGTGCGGTTGGAGCCGGGGGCGTGTGTGCTGCCGGGGCTGCATAGGGCGCAACCTGTGGTGCCGGGGCTGGCTGTGGCGGAGCGGGTGTCGAGGTCGAACGCAGAGCGGCGATCGTGTCGGCGTTCGGCATCGCGATGCCCTTCTCCTTCATCGTGATCACGACGCCGGCGGTGACGGCAGCAGCCGCTGCAGCGGCGACGAACAGGCCGAAGCCACGGCCCATCGTGTTGAAGAACAGAGCAGGTACCTGCACGATGCGGATGGTCCACAGCAGCGCACCGAGTGCAGCTGCGGCAATGGCGATCTGCTCGCCCGCAATCTTGTCGTTGCCGAGGTCCTTGCCGAACGCCGGTGCGAGGGTCAACGCCGCAGCGCCGATGAGCAAGACCATGCCCAACCAGCCGAACGTGAATTCGGTGCCGCGGAACGACACGTTGTCGATGAACTGGTCCTTGAGCACGTACCACGGAAGGAAGCTGGCAATGAGTGCCGTCACTCCGCCCGCCGCCGTGATCTGTTGGCCCTTGCTCAAGTTCTGCCAGATGCTCTTGATGTCCATGGTTGTCTCCAGTCCGCCGCGCCGAAGCGCAGATGTGGTCGCCGCGCCGAAGCGCATATCTGATGGAGTCATCATCGCGAGACGCTGCGACCGCTTCTGTCGGCCACCCCACAGACCGAGAGTGGTGTCGGTCACGGCTGCCGATGGCTGCTTGGTGGCGTCGCGCATCGTTGGCCGAGCGGCCTAGCGCGCGACGCGTGCCCTCATCAACCCGGAAGCTTGGCCGATGGGTGTGACACCTGACACTCAACCCGGTTCGGATTCGCCGACACTTCTATGCTCGCAGCTGGTCGTTGACGCCCCTTGGCCATCTGCAGCGCTTCTTGGCGCCGACCGCATATCTCATCTCCCCCCATCTGAGAGCCCCATGACTGCTACTTCGACGGGTGCGCCGCGCACCCGCATTGACTCGCTGCGCGCTGAATGGCTCAGCAACCCCAAAGCCGACCTGCTGTCCGGCATGGTCGTCGCACTCGCCCTGATCCCCGAGGCAATCTCGTTCTCGATCATCGCTGGTGTCGACCCCAAGGTCGGCCTCTACGCGTCGTTCTCGATCGCGATCATCATTGCGTTCGCAGGCGGACGCTCCGGCATGATCTCGGCCGCAACCGGCGCCATGGCGTTGGTCCTGGTCGATCTCGTCGCCGACCACGGCGTCGAATACCTCTTTGTCGCAACCGTGCTCGCCGGGATCCTGCAGGTCGGCCTCGGCTACCTCGGCGTTGGCGAACTCATGCGGTTCGTGCCCCGAAGCGTGATGATCGGCTTCGTCAACGCGCTCGCCATCTTGATCTTCCTTGCCCAGGTACCGCACATCCTGCTGAGCGACGAAGCCGACACCAGCCAGCTTCCACTCAACCTGCTCTTCATCGGCGTCGGCCTCGCCATCATCTACGGCCTGCCCCGCATCACCACGGTCATTCCATCGCCACTCGTCGCCATCGTCGTGCTCGCCGGTGTCGCCATCGGCATGGGCCTCGAACTGCCGACCGTGGGCGACATGGGCGAACTGCCGTCCTCGCTGCCCGGCCTGTCGCTGCCAGACGTTCCGTTCAACTTCGAGACGTTCCGCATCGTGCTGCCGTTCGCGATCACGCTCGCACTCGTCGGCCTGCTCGAATCGCTGCTCACCGCCCAGCTGCTCGACGACATGACCGACACCCGCTCCGACAAGAACCGCGAATCACGCGGCCAGGGCGTCGCCAACGTCATCACCGGCTTCTTCGGCGGCATGGCCGGCTGCGCCATGATCGGCCAGTCGATGATCAACCACCGCAGCGGCGGCCGCACCCGGCTGTCGACGCTCGCATCGGGCGTGTTCCTGCTGATCCTGATCCTGGTGCTTGGTGATCTTGTCGCCAAGATCCCGATGGCTGCACTTGTCGCCGTGATGATCATGGTCTCGATCGGCACGTTCAACTGGAAGAGCATCACCTCGGCCTCGCTCAAGACGATCCCGGTCGCCGAGTCGCTGATCATGGCCGCGACCGTCCTGATCGTCGTGCTCACCCACAACCTTGCCTACGGCGTCGGCGCCGGTGTCGTGCTCTCCGCCGTCTTCTTCGCCCGCCACGTGTCCTCGGTCGTCAAGGTCACCAGCGTGACCGACCCCGAAAACACCGAACGCCTCTACGCCGTGACTGGCGAACTCTTCTTCGCCTCGACCAACAACTTGGTCAGCCTGTTCGACTACGACGCCGTCCAGGTGCCTCGTGTCGAGATCGATCTGAGCGAAGCCCGAGTCTGGGACACCTCAGCGGTGGCTGCCCTCGACGCCGTTGTCGCCAAGTTCGCCCAGCGCGGCATCGAAGCCGAACTCGTCGGCATGAACCGCCACGCCGACGCCCTCCACAGCAAAACCACCGGCAACGTCTCGGCGCACTGATTCCCTCGCAATCGCAGCTTCCACTCTTGCATTGACGCGAAACGACACCGTGGGGCAAGCGCCAGCCACGGTGTCGAATCATCGCAGTGTTGAGTCAGCCCGCGAGCTGACCGCCACGATCAGCTGAAGCGACGCGTCGAGCGAACGATCATCGCACCGCCAGCAACCATCGCCGTCGCAACGACCGCGAGCATGCCGGTCTCGACGCCGGTCACGGCGAGCTCTGGTGCGCCCGCGGCACCGGTGACATCGATGCGGAACGACTGTGGAGGGCTCATCTTGTAGCCCTCGCCGATCTCGACGACGAGCACCGTGGGGGAGTCGATGCGCAGCGAAACCGAGTCGTTGCTGCTGCTCGAGCCGGTGACGTTGTGGGGAGCGTCAAAGGTCAGGTAGTAGCGATCGAACTTGCCGGCGGGGAAGTCGCCAAACACGTTGACCCAGAACGGGTCGTCAGCCTCGGGCAGCATGGTGAACGAGATGCTGCTGCCCGTCATGTTGATCTCGTAGAGACCGCTGATGTCGCCGACCGGGGTGCCGGGCTGCGCAAGTGCCGTGGGGAACTCGGCCGAGGCGGCCGACACGGTGCCGTTCTCATCGAACAGGTCGTCCGGCTGGCCGAACAGCGCGGGGAACGCGAGCTCAGGCTCGCCCGGATCCTGCAAGGTGTTGCGCAATGTGACGTCGACGCCTTCGGGGATCGGGCCACTTTGTGCTTCTGCGGGCGCAGTGTTCAGGGCGAGGCCGAAGAACAGCACGGTCGCGATGGTCAACAAGGCGGTCAGCCTTGTGCGTAGGGTCTTCTGTACTGGGGTGGTCATAGTCTGATTCTTCCTTTGAGCAACAAGACGTAGCGCAAGCTACAAGCTGCACTTATGCAAATCAACTCATGCGCGCTGGTATCACCCGTTTGCGCCCTGCTCGTGAAGTTGTCGGGAAGCGGACCGGCTACTGCCAGGAGTGGCGGCGGGCTTCCCAGATGGCAATCGAGGTTGCGGTCGCCACGTTGAGCGAACCAATGCGCCCGAGTTGGGGCAGGAAAACCACGTCGTCGCAGTCGGCTAAAGCAGTCTTTGACAACCCTCGGTCTTCGTGGCCGATCACCAGACAGATCGGCTCATCGAACTCGGCGAGGTGCATCGGCACGGCCTGGTCGGCCAGCTCGAGCCCGACGAGTCGGAAGCCCTTGTCGCGGGCAGCAGCGGCACCGGCGGCCCAGTCCTCGTGCTCGGTCCACGGGACGTAGCGGTCGGCGCCGAGCGCCGTCTTGCCGACATTCGTCGACGTCGGATTGATCTGCATCGCGGCTAAGAACAGATGCTCAACCCGATAGGCCGCGGCGGTCCTCAAGATGGCGCCAAGGTTGAACGGCCCGCCCAACCCTTCGAGCATGATCGAGAGTCGAGGCGGCTCGTTCTTGCGCCACTGGCGATGCAGCCGCTTGAGTTCGGTGCCGGACAGCTGCTTCATGCCTGATCTCCTGGTGGCGTGTTGGGCCGCGCCTGTACACGGAGAATGCGGTAGCCGCCACGGCTCATCTGCCGTTCTGTCGGCCAGCCCTCTGCGTTGAGCCACTTGGCGAGCGAGTCGCTGCCGAGGTGCTTCAGCACGACCAGCTCCGCAAACCCGTCGGGCGACAGCCGATCGAGCCATCGCGTTAACAAGGCGTGCAATGCGGGCTTGCCGATGCGGATCGGCGGATTCGACACGATGTGGTCGAACTGCACGTCGGCGGGCACATCGTCAGGCGCCGCGACCGTGATGTTGAGGCCGAGGCGCTCCGCATTCGCCGCAGTGAGTGAGCGAGCCCGCTCGTTCACGTCGACCGCCCACACCGTGGACTCCGGTGAACGAAGCGCAGCCACACAGGCGATCGGGCCATACCCGCAGCCGATGTCGAGCACCGTCGAGCCGGGGGAGGGCCGCACCGCTTCGAGCATGAGGAGCCTGGAACCCGCATCGATCTGCTCAGAGGAGAACACACCCCGGTCTGCATCGAGCTCGATCGACAGATCAGGAAGATGCAGCGCAAGGCGCCGTACATCGCTGGCGACGCCGGGTTGCTCACTGAAGTAATGGCCGGCCACTGCGTCACGGTAGCTGCGTCAATGAACGCCCCGCCGCCCCTTCGGTGCGAAACGGGTGTCGCCCCGGCGGCCGAGCCACCTAGCCTGTCGTGGTGATTCTCTCTGAGCTCGAGGACGTGCTGCGCGAACGGCGCACCGCCGATCCCGAGGAGTCCTATACGGCGAAGCTGCTCGGCGATCCCGAGCTCACGCAACGCAAGATCATGGAAGAAGCGTTCGAGGTGTGCCTCGAACTGCAGCGTGGCGACGCAACCCGTCTTCCGGAAGAAGCCGCCGACCTGATCTACCACCTGCTCGTCGGGCTCGTCGGAGCCGACGTTTCGCTCGACGACGTGTTCGCCGTACTCGAAGGACGCCGCCAATGACCAGCATCGCGGTGCCCTCCAAGGGCCGCCTCCGTGAATCCGTGCTCGACGTACTGAGCCGCGCCGGCTATCGGACCAGCGCCTTCCGCGGCTCGAACGCTTCGGCGGTGATCGAGGACATCGAGTTCATCGAGATGCGCCCACGCGACGCAGCCGCTTGGCTCAAGGCCGGCCGCCTCGACGCTGCGTTCATTTCGACCGACACGGCGCTCGAGAACGGCGTCGAAGACTGGCCAACAATCGAGCTCGGCTTCTCGCGCTCGGACATGGTCGTTGCCTGCCGCCAGGCGGCACCGTTCACCTCAGCCGCTGACCTCGCCGGCAAGACCGTCGCCACACACCTGCCCAACTGGACCGCACGCTGGTTTGCGTCCGAAGGCATCGACGTCGAAGTCGTGTCCATGGGCGGCTCCCTCGAAGGCATCTGTGCTCGCGGCATGGCCGACGCGATTGTCGACCTGCGCGAAACCGGCGGCAGCCTGGCCCGCAACTCGCTCCACGCCATCCACGAAATCGTCGCTTGTCAGGCCGTCTTCACGATGGCGCCAAGCGCCGAGGGCGCGGCCGCCGACGCACTCGCTGGCATGCAGCTGCGCATCGAAGCAGCGCACCTGGCCACCAAGCGTCAGTACCTGGTGTTGCACATCGACCCGGCCAAGGTCAGCGAGCTCGGCACGGTGTTCCCGGGCCTCGCATCGCCGACCTTGCTTCCGCTCGCGGGCCGTGACGATCTGGTCGCCGCCCACATGGTGGTCCAAAAGGAAAACCTGTGGGCACGGCTCGCAGACCTGCGGGCACTCGGTGCAACGGGCATCGTCGCCCTGCCCACCGACGCAATCGTCGAATAGCGACTAGCTAGCCGGCAGCGGCGGAGGTTCGAACACCCCGTTCGGTGCCGGGTACTCCTGGGCCCGGCCCGGGTTCTGGTTGTTGTCGATGAAGCGCGTGCACTCGCGATAGGCGTCTTCCAACGAGTCAGTGGCGTCAGGCCCTGGCTCATCAAACGACGCAACGGTGGTGCTTACCGAGAAGTTCGCCTCGGCGGCGTCGTCCATGATTTCGACCATCTGCATCATGCCGTTGT
>CALDGN010000333.1 GCA_937942965.1 uncultured Acidimicrobiales bacterium
TCCCAGATCTCTTCGACGAGGGGGCGGCGGATCATGACCCCACCGAGTGGGATGTAGGCACTGGTGACGCCCTTGGCGAAGGTGATGAGGTCGGGCACGACGCCCATGCGCTCGCTGCCGGTGAAGTGGCCGAGGCGGCCAAAGGCGTTGATGACTTCGTCGGCGCAGAGAAGCACGCCGTACTTGTCGCAGATGCGGCGGAGTTCTTGCCAGTAGCCCTCGGGTGGCACCAGTGCGCCGCGGCCGTTCTGCACTGGCTCGGCGATGACCATGGCGACGGTCTCGGGACCCTCTTCGAGGATCATGGCTTCGATGGCCTTGACGCAGTCGAGGTCGGCTGCGGTGCCGCCCTCGGGGATCTCGGCGCCGTAGGTGTTGGGCACGTGGCGGACGCCGTCCCAGAGCATGGGGGCGAAGTGCGTCTTGAACTTGGGGATGCCAGTAACGGCGAGCGCCCCAAGGGTGGTGCCGTGGTAGGACCAGTCGCGGGCGATGACCTTGTAGCGGTCGGTGTCGCCCTTGGCGACGTGATAGTTGCGCGCGAACTTGAGTGCCGACTCGACCGCTTCGGAGCCAGAGTTGACGAAGAAGACCTCGTCGATGTCGCCTGGCGCTTGGGCCGCGATCATTGCGGCGGCCTCGGTGGTCGCCGGGTTGGTGTAGCCCCAGTTCGGGAAGAAGCCGAGGCGGTCCATCTGCTTGGCGGCAGCAGCAGAAAGGTCATGGCGGCCATGACCGAGATTCGTGCAGAACAGGCCCGCGAGACCGTCGAGGTACTTGTTTCCGTCGGTGTCCCAGACGTAACAGCCTTCGCCACGATCGATGGTTGCGAGCTGGTCGCTCTTCCAGGCGGCGCCCTTGGTGTAGTGCGGTAGCACGTGTTTCTGCGCCAAAGCACGTGTGTCGGTTGTTGCTTCCATGGGACCCCCTCAGATTTTTCTCGCGTATCCGCGGCGAACCGTATCAGTCTTCAGTTAGATCGTCTAGCGTCTGCGTGATGGCACCTAACACCGAGAGTGCAGCGTCGGATTCCGGGCTTGCAGAACTCGACAAGGCGACGGCCGCAGCGTCTCGAGTTGGTGGCTCCAAGGAGCTCCCCGAGACGGCCCGAGTCGTCATCGTTGGTGGCGGCATCATTGGAGCAAGTGTCGCCTACCACCTCACCCTGCGGGGCGTGAGCGACGTGATTTTACTTGAACGCAACACGCTCACCAGCGGAACGACCTGGCACGCCGCCGGCCTCGTTGCCCAGCTGCGAGCCACGGCGAACATGACCCGCCTCGCCTCGTACGGCGGCGAGCTGTATGAGCAGCTCGAGCTCGATGGCTACCCCACCGGCTTCAAACGCACCGGCTCGATCGCCGTCGCCCCCGATCATGAACGCCTCGAAGAACTGCACCGCGGTGCCGAGATGGCGAGCTGCTTCGGCGTCGACGTGCAGCCGGTCGATGTCGACACGTTGGCCTCGCACTGGCCGCTCATGCACACCGACGACCTCGTCGGCGGTGTTTGGGTTCCCCGCGACGGTCAGACCAGCCCGGTCGACACGACCATGGCGCTGGCGAATGCCGCCAAAGCCGGCGGTGCCCGCATCGTCGAGAACTGCGGCGTCGAGGACATCCTCACCCATAACGGGCAGGCCGTCGGCGTTCGCACCACCGATGGTCGAGAGATCCGCTCAGAGATGGTCGTCACCTGCGCCGGCCTGTGGTCTCGCCACCTCGCCGCCAAGGCTGGGGTGGCCCTGCCGTTGCATGGCTGCGAGCACTTCTACATCGTCACCGAGCACATCGAAGGTCTCGGCCACGGCCTGCCAACGCTTCGTGACCCGCACAGCAACACCTATATCAAGGAAGAAACGGGCCGCCTGCTCGTCGGCTTCTTCGAACCGGTTGCCAAGCCGATCGACGCTCATGAGCTTCCCGACAAGCCGTTCCTACACCTCGATGACGACTGGGATCACCTGGCACCGGTCATCGAAAAGGCCATCCACCGCATGCCGATCATCGGCGAGACCGGCATCCGCCTGTTCTTCAACGGCCCCGAGAGCTTCACGCCCGACGACGCCTACATCTTGGGCGAGACTCCCGAACTGAAGAACCACTTTTGCGCAGCTGGCTTCAATTCGGTGGGTATTCAGTCCGCTGGCGGCGCCGGGCGCGTGCTCGCCGACTGGATGCTCGATGGCCACCCGCCGATGGATCTGGCCGACGTCGACGTCCGCCGGTTCCACCCGTTCCAGGGCAACCGTCGCTATGTCCGCGATCGTGCGACCGAGACGCTCGGCCTGCTCTACGAGATGCACTGGCCGTTCCGCCAAAAGGACACCGCTCGCGGCGCCCGGCGCACTCCCCTGCACGACAAGCTCGTCGCTGCGGGCGCGTGCATGGGCGAGGCCAATGGCTGGGAACGTCCGAACTGGTACGCCGAGTCGCCCGACGAAGCGCACTACGAGTACACCTACGGCCGTCAGAACTGGTTCGACCTGTCTGCGGCCGAGCATCGGGCGACCCGCGAAGCCGTGGCCCTGTTCGACCAGACGAGCTTCTCCAAGTTCGAAGTCCGCGGCCGCGACGCCGCTGCACAGCTCAACCGGATCTGCGCCAACGACGTCGACGTCGAACCGGGCAAGGCCGTCTACGGCGCCTGGCTCAACGAGCGTGGCGGCATCGAAGCCGACCTGACCGTCACTCGCCTCGCCGAAGATCACTTCTTCGTCGTGAGTGCAGTGGCGACGCAGAACCGCGACTTCGACTGGCTCACCCGCAACCTGGATCCCGACGCGTTCGTCACGGCGAGCGATGTGACCTCGGGCCACTCGGTGATCGCCGTGATGGGACCGAACAGCCGGGCGCTGCTCGGGTCCGTCAGTGACTCGGCGTTCGACAACGAGTCGTTCCCGTTCGGCGCCGCCCGCACGATCGACCTCGGCTACGCCAACGTGTTGGCGCTGCGCATGACCTATGTCGGCGAGCTCGGCTGGGAGCTGTACGTGCCGAGCGAGTTCACCGCTCACGTCTACGAGACGCTCGTCGCCGCGGGCGAACCGCACGGCCTGCGTCACGCGGGCTACCACGCGCTCAACTCGCTTCGTCTCGAAAAGGGTTACCGCCACTGGGGCCACGACATCACCGACGAAGACACGCCGCTCGAAGCTGGTCTGTCATTTGCGGTTGCGTGGGATAAGCCCGGCGGCTTTATCGGCCGTGACGCGCTGCTGGCTCAGAAAGAGGCCGGCATCACCCGTCGCCTGGTGCAGTTCAAGCTTGACGACCCCGAGCCGTTGCTTTACCACGACGAGCCGATCCTGCGGAACGGTGAGCTCGTCGGCCACACCACCAGCGGCATGTACGGCCACACCGTCGGCGCTGCTCTCGGGATGGGCTACGTGACCGCACCGCTCGAGATGCCTCGCGCCGAGGTCATCGACGCCGACTTCCAGCTCCGTGTGAACGGCACCGCCGTGCCTGCCACCGCGAGCTACCGCCCCTTCTACGACCCGACCAGCGAGCGCACCCGCGCCTAACCCCTGACCTTCAGGAATCGAGAGACCCACGACCTATGAGCGTCACGAACATGCCCGCTACTGACTTCCCGAGCAGTGCCCGCGTCGTCATCATCGGCGGAGGCGTCCACGGCGCCTCGCTGCTCTGGCATCTGACCCAAGAGGGTTGGACCGACGTGATGCTGATCGAGAAAGCCGAGCTGACCTCGGGCTCGACCTGGCACGCCGCTGGCCAGATCACCCGCTCGGTTGGCGACTACACGACGGCCGCCTTCCATCACTACGCGCTCGAGCTGTACCACGAGCTTCCCGGCATGACCGGCCAAGAAGTCTCGCTGCACACGCCCGGCGGCATCCGGGTTGCGTACACCGACGACGAACTCGATGCGCTCAAGACGCACCTGGGCGTCGGCCGCTACATCGGTTACCCGATCGAGCTGCTCGGCCCAGACGAGCTGGCCAAGATCAACCCGTACTACAACTTCGACGACGTGCTCGCCGGCATCTGGACCGAGGGCGAAGGCCACGTCGATCCGAGCGGCGTCACGATGGCGTTCGCCAACGGCGCCCGGGCCGCTGGCGCGTCGGTCGTGCGCCGCAACCGGGTGCTCGAGGTCAACCAGCTTCCGAACGGCGAGTGGTCGGTCGTGACCGAGAAGGGCACCGTCACCTGCGAGCACGTGGTCGATGCCGCCGGTTGCTACGGCGACCAGGTCGCGGCGCTGAGCGGCTTCACCGTGCCGCAGGCCAACGTGCTGCACCACTATCTGGTGACCGACGAGCTGCCCGAGTTCGCCGCCGACCTGTCATGGGAAATGCCGGTGATGCGTGACAACCGCGCCGCTGGCTACATCCGCCAGGAACAGACCGCGGGCTTGATCGGCATCTACGAGCTGCACGGCGCCGAGCAGATCTGGAAAGACGGTGTCCCCTGGGAAGCCGAGAATCCACTCTTCCCCGCCGACTACGACAAGATCGCACCGTGGCTCGCCGAAGCGTTTGAGCGAGTGCCTGCGATGGGCGAGGTCGGCATCAAGCGGGTCGTGCACGGCGCGATCACGCACACGACCGATGGCCACATGCTGCTCGGCCCGGCACCAGGTCTGCGCAACTACTGGCTGAACACGGGCTCGTCGATCGGTCTTGCGTGGGGCCCTGGCGCCGGTCGCGAAATGGCCCGCTGGATGGTCCACGGCGAGACGGAACTGAGCCTTCGCCACTACGACCCTCGTCGTTTCGCGTGGGCCGACCACGACTACATCGACCCCAAGGCGGTCGAGGACTACGAGTGGATGTTCCGGGTGCATCCTCCGGGCCATGAGCGTCTTGCGAATCGTCCGGTGCGCACGTCGAGCTTGTACGAGCCGCTCAAGGCCAAGCGGGCCATGTTCACCGAGTTCTACGGCTGGGAACAGCCCAAGTGGTTCGTGCCCGAGGATCAGCCGCTCGAAGACGCCACGGGCTGGCGTCGCCCCGCTTGGTATGCGGCGGTCAAGGAAGAGTGCGCTGCCGTGCGCGAACGCGTTGGCCTGATGGACCTGACTGCGTTCTCGAAGTACGAGGTGACCGGGCCCGACGCCCGCAGCTTCCTCGACCGGGTGACCACGGGTCGCATTCCGGGCAAGGACCACCGCATCGCCCTGAACTATGTGCTCAACGAGCAAGGCCGCATCGAGACCGAGATCACCGTCACTCGTGTCGCCGAAGACGCCTACTACTTGGTGTCGGGTGCGATGGGCGAGTGCCGTGACTTCGACTGGCTGAACCAGTCAGTCGCCGACGGCGAAGACGTCACCATCACCGATCACTCCACCGACCGCGGCGTGCTCGTCTTGGTTGGGCCCCAGGCTCGCGAGGTGCTGTCCGCCGTCACCGACGCCGACGTGTCGAACGAGGCGTTCCCGTTCTTGTCGTCGAAGCCGATGTCGATCGCGGGCGTCGATGTGTTCGCCCTTCGTGTCGGCTTCACCGGCGCACTCGGTTGGGAACTCCACATGGGCGTCGACCAGATGGTCGCCGTCTACGACGCACTATGGGCTGCCGGCGAAGCACACGGCATCGCTGACTTCGGCGGCCACGCGCTCAACTCACTGCGCATCGAAAAGGCGTACCTCACTCGCAACGAGCTGACGCACGACATCGGCCCAATCCAGGCTGGCGTCGAGTTCTTCGTCAAGCGAGACAAGGGCGACTTCGTCGGTAGGGACGCCCTCGATCGTCCGCCGAGCGGCAACCCGTGGAAGCTCGTCTACCTCGACGTCGAGGTGCCTGCGTACGACGGCACGCATGGCGAGCTGGCCGACTGCTTGGGCGGCGAAGGCGTCTTCACCGCTGACGGCACCGCCGTGGGCCTGACGACGAGCGGCGGCTACGGCTTCACCGTCGACAAGTCGCTGGCATTCGCCTACGTGACCGCGGACCACGCTGCGCCCGGCACTGAGCTCGGTGTTCTCGTCCTCGACGAGATGCGCACAGCAACGGTGCTCGACGGCCCCGTCTGGGACGCCTCCAACGAACACCTCCGCTCCTAACCCGGGGTCGCACCCAAAAGCGGTTCAAACGCTGGGGTCGCACCCAAAGGCGGTTCATGAACCGTTCTTAGGTGCGACCCCATGTTCTGTTTTGGGGACGTAGCGCGCGTCACAGGACAAGTGCGCGCTGCCTCACAGTTCTGCCATCCGTTCCCATCGCATGATGACGGGGACGAAAGGCGGAACCCATGTCGGCATTCGACAACACCTCTGACGAGACCCAAGCGGAGGACACCGAAGCACCTCAGATCACCGTGGCGGACGGTGAGCAGCTTTGGATCCGGGTCCAGGAGTGGGCGACACAAGTCACCTGTTGATGCCGACAGACTTGCCCGAGCGGCAAGTTCGTCACCGGTAGGCCTGGCAACAGGCGGCGGCTACCGGTCGTGAGCGCACCTGGCGGATG
>CALDGN010000334.1 GCA_937942965.1 uncultured Acidimicrobiales bacterium
AACGACACCATTCAGGACTTCTCGAGTGCCATCGAGGCCGGCGGCGAGACATGGGGCGCGATTAGCCCCGAGTACGCCGCTCGCATGAGTTTGCAGAACCGGTTCCACACCGGTCTGGACATCGCCAAGTACACGGCGAAGATCATGCGCGAAGACATGGCTCGCTATGACGAAGACGTAACCCAGTACACCCAGAGCCTCGGCTGCTGGCACGGGTTCATTGGTCAGCAGAAGCTGATCGCCGTCAAGAAGCACCACGGCACGACCGCCCGTCGCTACCTCTACCTGTCTGGGTGGATGGTTGCTGCGCTGCGCTCCCAGTTCGGGCCGCTGCCCGACCAGTCGATGCACGAAAAGACCGTCGTCCCCGAGCTGATCGCTGAGCTCTACGACTTCCTGAAGCAGGCCGACGCTCGCGAACTCAACGAGATCTTCCGCCAGCTCGACGAAGCCCGCGCCGCTGGCGACAGCGCCGCCGAGGCCGACTGCATGGACAAGATCGACAACTTCGAAACCCACGTGGTTCCGATCATCGCCGACATCGACGCTGGCTTCGGCAACGAAGAAGCCTGCTACCTGCTGGCCAAGAAGATGATCGAAGCCGGCGCCTGCGCCATCCAGGTTGAGAACCAGGTGAGTGACGCCAAGCAGTGCGGTCACCAAGACGGCAAGGTCACCGTCCCGCACGAGGACTTCTTGGCCAAGATCAATGCGATCCGTTACGCCTTCCTCGAGCTCGGAGTTCCAGACGGCGTGATCGTTGCCCGTACTGACTCGCTCGGCGCTGGTCTCACCCAGAAGCTGCCTGTCTCACAAGAAGCCGGCGACCTGGCCAGCCAGTACCTGGCGTTCCTCGACACCGAGCCGATCCCGACGCTCGACGATGTTCGCGACGGTGAAGTGCTGATCAAGCAGGACGGCAAGCTCGCTCGCCCTGTCCGCATGCCGAACGGTCTGTACAAGTTCAAGGACGACACCGGCTTCGACCGTGTCGTGCTCGACTGCATCACCAGCTTGCAGAACGGTGCCGATCTTCTGTGGATCGAAACCGCCACGCCGAACGTCGCCAACATCGCCGAGATGGTCAACGCCGTGAAGCAGCAGGTGCCTGACGCCAAGCTCGTCTACAACAACTCGCCATCGTTCAACTGGACGCTGAACCTTCGCCAGCAGGTCTTCGACGACTGGGCCGCCGAAGGCAAGGACATGGGCGAGTACGACCGCGACAACCTGATGTCGGCCGACTTCGATTCGACGCCGCTCGGCGCCGAAGCTGATCTTCGGATCCAGAGCTTCCAGGCTGATGGCGCTCGCGACGCAGGCATCTTCCACCACCTGATCACGCTGCCGACCTACCACACGGCTGCGTTGTCCACGGACAACCTGGCTGCTGGCTACTTCGGCAAGGAAGGCATGCTCGCCTATGTCAAGGGCGTGCAACGTGCCGAGATCCGCCAGAGCATCCAGACGGTGAAGCACCAGGACATGGCCGGTTCGAACATCGGCGATGACCACAAGGAGTACTTCTCTGGTGACCAGGCCCTCAAGGCCGGCGGTGCCCACAACACGATGAACCAGTTCTAGGGAACCAGTTCTAGGACCGGTCCAGGGGCTAGGCCCCGCAACTGAACAACATGCGAAACGGCCGGCCTTTCGAGGCCGGCCGTTGCCGTTGGTGGTCGCCCGCTACGGGGGTGTCAACAGTGTCTTGAGGGGGACAGGTTCGCCCAAGAAGTTCCCCTGTGCGCCGTCTACCTCGAGTTCGCGAAGCAGGGCGATGGTGTCATCGCTGTCCACCCATTCGGCGATCGTTCGCTTGCCGAGCGTGTCGCAGATCGACACGATTGCTTCGAGCATCTTGAGCGAAACCGGGTCGTCCTGGATGCCGTGGACGAATGACCCGTCGATCTTGACGACGCCGACATCGAACTGGCGCAGATAGTCGAACGATGAAAAGCCTCGGCCGAAGTCATCGAGTGCGAACTCGCAGCCGATGCTGGTCAACTCATCGATGAAGGCATTGGCACGCCAGAGTTCGGCCACGGCGTTTGACTCGGTGATCTCGAAGCACAGCGCTCCAGGCCGAACGCCGGACTCCTCGATCATGTCTCGGATGTCGATCGCCATCTCCGCGTCGCCGAGCGACTGGCCCGACAGATTGATGTGGACCGCAGAGAACTGATTCGCGATGTCGCCCGCGGCGTGTAGCGCCGCGAGCGCCTCGCCAACGACCCATCGGTCAAGCGTTCGCGCCAACCGGAATCTCTCTGCTGCTGCGATGAAGGCGCCGGGGCGGATCAGCTCGCCGTCTTCGAGGACGCGCACGAGAATCTCGATAGCCGGTGGTCCGTCGTCGAGCGACACGATCGGCTGCGCGTAGAGCTGCAACCGGTTCTCCGAGATGGCGGCTTGCAGTCGGCTCATCCACCGGACGCCGTCATTCCACGACTCGATCTCCGCGAGTTCCGGGTCGTAGCGCTGCACGCGGCTGCCACCAGCGTGCTTGGCGGCGTAACACGCGCTGTCAGAGCGATGCAGGACTTCGGCCACCGTGAGGTTCGGATCGTCGAGCGCAACGAGACCGATGCTGGCCGAGATATTCGCACGCTGGTCGGCGAATCCGGCGCCGAGTGTGTGAAGTGCGGTCAGCACATCGGATGCAACGCCGTGTGCCGACTCGGCATCTTCGCCCGGCAGGAGGATCGCAAACTCGTCGCCGCCGATTCGAGCAACCGACCCGCGATCCTTGACCGTCGCTTCGAGAGCGAGCGCAACTTGGATGAGCAGCTGGTCGCCGACGCTATGGCCGAGTTGATCGTTCACACCTTTGAATCGGTCGAGGTCGACGTAGAGCGCAGTGCCTGCGTGTCCGAGGGAGCGAATCGCTTCGAGGCGCTCAAGGAGGTTGCTCTCGAAGGCAACTCGATTTCCGATGCCAGTCAGCGCATCGTGCGTGCCTTGCCATTGCAGGTCACGTGCCAGCATTCGTTCATCGGTGACGTTGCGGAACACCATGACTGCACCGGTGAGGTCACCGCGAAGATCGAAGGTCGGTGCGATGCAGTCATCGACCTCGATTACCGAGCCGTCAACCGTTTGCAGGTAGATGTTTTTGGGAAGTGTGATGGTGGCCTGTTGCTCGAGTGCTTCGATGATCGGGTGCGTATCGAGCACCTGACCGTCCTCTTCGAGCCGCATGACCGACGCAATCGGTTCGCCAAAGATTGCGCTTCCGAGCAGTTCCACGGTCGCGGGGTTGGCGTAGCTGACCAAGCCTGCGGCGTCGGTTGCAACGACGCAATCGGCGATGCTGTCGAGCATGTTTTCGGTTCGCAGTGCCGACCCGATCAGCTCGTACTGCTGCTCGATGATGTTGATGACCGACGAAGCAAGCGAGGCGAGGTTCGCGAGCTGGGCTTCATTCAGCTCGCGCGGTCGGTCGTCGAGGACGCAGATCGTGCCGAGGGGAAAGCGGCCGTCGGTCGTCACTAGGGGCACACCTGCATAGAAGCGAATGTGAGGGTCCCCCGTCACGAGGGGATTGGAGCTGAAACGGTCATCGGCTTGCGCATCGGGGATGACGAAGGGGCCGTCGTCGAGAATCGCCCACGTGCAGAAGGAGATCTCTCGGGGCGTCTCGGACAGGCCGATGCCGGTGCGGGCGCGGAAGTACTGGGTGTCCTCGCCGACGAAGGTGACCAGCGCAGACGGCGTTTCGCAGACGGCGGCTGCGAGTTCGACCAATCCCTGCAACGCAACATCGACTCGACCGCTCGAAAGGTCAGGGCACAGCTGTTTCAACCGGTCGACTCGTGCTTGGTCATTGAGCGGCAATGGAATCGACATGGAACCCTCTTTCCGCCGCTGTGAGACCAAAGTCTCGCATTAATGGGAGCAAATCTCAATAGGCGCGCTTCGCGGCGACAGTGGCGCCTTGCGATCGCGTCGGTCCGCTCACCTACGGTGCACCTCATGAGCCGACTTCCTGCCCTGACCTACGACGACACCACCGACGCGCAGCGTGCAGTTTGGGATCGTGTTGCGGAAACACGGAGCGGCCTGACGAATATGACTGATGAGAACGGCAGCTTGTACGGGCCGTTCCACGCCATGGCGTTGCGGCCTCATCTGGGCGAGCACATGCTTGAACTTGGCCATGCGGTCCGGTTCGAGAGCTCGCTTCCGGACCACCTGCTCGAGATTGCGATCTGTGCAGTTGGGGCCCGATGGACGAGCGAGTTCGAGTTCTGGGCCCATCGACGTCTAGCCCAAGCCGCTGGCGTCGACGAAGCGGTCCTCGACGCAATCGCGTCGGGTGACGCGCCGCCGTTCACCTCTGAAGCGGAGCAGGCGGTGCACCGCTTTGCGCTCGAACTGCTCGATGCGGGACATCCGTCTCCCGAGGCGTGGGAATCTGTCGTCGATCACCTCGGCCACGAGTCTGTGATCGACCTGACCGTGACGATCGGCTACTACTGCCAGATCTGTTTCATCCTGAATGCGACGCAGGTCGGATTGCCCGCAGGAGCCGACCCGGTTTGGGGTGGGCCCGCCGACTAGGCCGTTCTTCCCAGATGTGGCGGAAAGTGTTGTCGGAGCGGCTCTACTGGGGTAGATCTCATGACCCCTCACCGACCGTCGACGTCGGTCCGAGCATTTGCGTGCGCATCTCTTCTGGCGATCGCCCTACTCGTTCCGCTACTCACCTTCGCGCCGCGCGCCGAGGCTCAAGGTGCCGGGGCGGTGCGGATCAATGAGTTTGTGGC
>CALDGN010000335.1 GCA_937942965.1 uncultured Acidimicrobiales bacterium
CGGTCGTGCACTCGGTCCTCGTGGCCTCATGCCGAACCCCAAGACCGGCACCGTGACGCCCGACGTCGCCAAGGCCGTCGGCGAGTTCAAGGGCGGTCGTGTCGAATACCGCGCCGACCGCAACGCCAACGTTGCCGTGCCCATCGGCAAGGTCAGCTTCAGCTCCGAAGATCTGATGACCAACCTCAACGCCGTCATCGAAGAGCTTGAGCGTGCCAAGCCCTCGTCGGCCAAGGGTCGCTACATCAAGAAGGTCGGCATGTCGTCGACCATGGGCCCTGGTATCCGGGTCGAGCCAGCCGCCTTCGGCGCCTGATCAACCGTCGACGCACGCCGTCGACACCAAGAACTGCAGCCAGCGCCGCCCTTAGGGGTGGCGCTGGTTCGCGTTTGTGGCTGGAGCCGGTTGAGGTTAGGCCAGTCCGTTGCGGAGCTCTTGGCCCACAAGCGTTGGCACCAGCGAAGACACGTCGAGGTCGACGGCCAGATCGATGTCGTCCTCGCGTCGACGGAAACGCTTCTCGCGTCCGCTGCCGCATTCGCGGACCATGGCCCGCAGCTCGGCGTCGTCGATGTCGGCGGCTATCGAGGTGATGCGCGCTTCGGGCGAGACGGAGGAACGGCCGAGCGAGCGGATGATGCGTCCGGCGCCCAGCAGGTCTTCGAGGGCTGGCCGAAGTGGTCCGGTCGTGCCGTTCCAACGTTCGCCGGCGGCAATGACTGCCACCGTGTCGCAGTCATCGAGTGACCGCGCCACAGCTTCGGCGTTGCGGAGACAGCCGACGAGCGCTCGATCGGCACCGGCGTCGCGTGCGCCGAATGTCAGCGCGGAACCGTTGGGGGAGGGGAGCACCAGGCGCATGCCTTTGGGCGCGTTGACGAGCGACGCCGGTCGCAGGCTGATTCCAGTCCCTGAGGGATCGGCGACTTCGGCGTGCACGGACTCGGCAAATTCGTGCTCGGTGCCGTTGTGCCAGCGATACGGGAACACCGTGATGTCACGGCCAAGTGCGATGTCGACGCTGGTCGAGAACGACAGGACATCAATGATGACAACCGCGTCAACAAGCGGCGCGAGGCGGCGCAAACCGTTCGGACCCCATCCGAATCGGACCTCGTAGCCACGTTGGTCGAACACGGACTTCGGATCGGCGCTCATCGATACAGCGTAGGTGGGACCCGAGGTGCCGGAATGCTCGACAGCCTCGCGGCCGTTCGCTAGTATTCGGCGGCTAGCGCACTCCGGGCGGGAGTAGTGCTTGTGGTGGGAGAGCAGCCGTGACTGAACAGTCTCGATCCTCAGAAGAAGAACCAGATTTTGCCCCCGTCGACTCCGACGGATTCATCGACGCGGTGTTGGAGCAGGCCGAGAGCACGGTGGCGGTTCGTCGCCGCCGTCGCATGCTCGAACAGCGCAATGCTCGGCGAGACACCGATGCCACCGTTGTCACCGAGGCCGTCGACATGATCGACGGCCAAGTGCTTGCGGCGCCGACGAGCGACAAGATCGTCGAGATCATCGAGACGGACGAGATCGTCGTCGACCTCACCGATGGGGCCGAGCCAACGCCCGAGCCCGGAACAAAGCCCGTCAAGGCCGAACCCTCGAAGACCGAGCTGAAGGCCAAGCCGCCAAAGACCAAGCAGCTCAAGGCCAAGCCGCCGAAGACCAAGCCGGTCAAGGCCAAGCAGCTCAAGAAGCCCGTCTCCAAGCGTGATCCTCGTCCTGCGAAAACTGAACCATCACTGGTCGAAACCAAGGCGCGTCCCGAACTGCCCATAGCGCCGACGCCGGAGCGCGAAGCCGCAACGGCGGCACTCCGGTCGGCCGTGGCTGACTCGACGCCTCCTCCGGATCGGGCTCCAGCTGCACGCGCCTCGGCGCCAGTCGTGGACTTTCGAGGCGTCGTCGCGCCCTCTGCGCCGGTCGCGCGCCGCGGGCGCCCATTGCGTCGGTGGCGGCGATCGTTCCGCGAATACATGATTCGCCGGGGCAGCGGTGCGTCCCGGGTGCCATTGACGACTCGCTGGCGCAAAGCGCGTCTTCGCCGTACTCGTGAGCGGCGTCGCGCAGCCACGCTTGCGGCCCTCCAAGGGCAGGACCCCACCGAGGTTCGGGTCAACGAACCGGGCATGCTCGGCTACATCGCAGCGGTAGCCGTCATCGCCGCACTTGCGGTTGTCCTGCTCGTCGTTCTGCTCTAGACCGCGTGTGAAATCTGTCGTGCGGGGTGGTTCCCGGTCCCGCGCCCCTACACTTGCCACTCGACAATTGCATCCGTCGCCGAAGACCTCCGGTGTTCGACGAACAAGACTCCCAAAAGAGTTCTGTTCGCTCAACGTAAGCGCTGATCCGTCAGCCGCCCGACGAGGAGACAACGAGCTTGCAGCGGGTTTCCGCTGATCACGAGCGTGTTGCGCACTCGGAACTTCCCGGCGTTTGCGACACGCTCTTCGTCGTTTTTGATCGCCCTGCGATCCACGACATCCGCACCCAGAAGCGAGAGACCGCCTCATGGATAACCCGAGACCCGACAAGGCCGCAAAGGTCGACGAGATCGCTGAGAAGCTCGAAAGCGCCGGCACCGTCGTCGTCACCGAGTACCGCGGCCTCGACGTGCCGGCCCAGGCGCAGCTGCGCCAAGCCGTCCGCGACGCTGGTGGCGAATTCAAGATCTACAAGAACTCGCTGGCCAAGATCGCTGCTGAGCGCACGGGCAACGACTTCGGTGATCACCTCACCGGACCGACTGCACTTGCGTTCGCCCTTCCGAACGAAGATGGCCAGAGCGATCCGGTCACCTTGTCCAAGGCACTCGCCGAGTTCGCCAAGACCAACGACAACTTGGTCATCAAGGGTGGCCTCATGGACGGCGCCGTCATCGGTGCCGCCGATGTCGAGGCGCTGAGCAAGGTTCCACCTCGCGAAGAGATGCTGGCCAAGTTCGCTGGCCTCCTCCAAGCGCCTATGTCGAAGTTCGCTGGCTTGCTCCAAGCAATGCCGCAGAACATGGCTGGCCTGCTCAAGGCCCTCATCGACCAGGGCGGCGCACCAGGCGCACCTGCTGCCGAAGAAGCTCCTGCAGAGGAAGCTCCCGCAGCAGAAGAAGCACCAGCTGAAGAAGCTGCTGCTGAAGAGACCGACGCAGCCGACGCTGAGGCACCCGCCGACGCCGAAGCTGCAACGGAAGATGCCGCCGAAGCGGCCGCATCTGAAGAGACCGAAGAGGCCGCAGAGGCCTCTGAAGACACCGACACCGAGGAGGACTGATCATGTCCAAGGTTGAAGAAGTCCTGACCACCATCGAGGGCATGACCGTTCTCGAGCTCAGCGAGCTGCTCACGGCGTTCGAAGAGAAGTTCGACGTCACTGCAGCCGCTCCGGTTGCGATGGCCGCTGCTCCGGCAGGCGGCGGTGGCGACGCAGCTGCTGCTGAAGAGAAGGAAGAGTGGGACGTCGTCCTGCTCACCGAGGGCGACAAGAAGATTGCCGTCATCAAGGAAGTCCGTGGCATCACGGGCCTCGGCCTCAAGGACGCCAAGGAGCTCGTCGAGAGCCTCCCCAAGGCTGTCCTCGAAGGCGCAAAGAAGGAAGACGCCGAAGCCGCCAAGGAAAAGCTCGAAGCTGCTGGCGCTCAGGTCGACCTGAAGTGACCCCGTTCGACCGGATCCGGTCGAACTGATTTCGAAGGCTGCGTGTGCCGTATTCCGCCCTAGGGTGCGGGTGCGGCACACGCTCCTCGAGTCCATTCCGAAGAACGAATACCTACTAACGCAAACACTGCATCGCGAGACGCCATGAAGCCTGAGATCCACCCCGACTACCGCGACGTTGTCTTCCTGGACACCCAGAACGGCACCAGCTTCATCACCCGGTCGACCATCAAGACGGATGAGACCACCGAAGTTGACGGCGTCGAGTACCCGCTTGCCAAGGTCGAAATCTCGGCCGCAAGCCACCCCTTCTACACCGGCACGATGACCATCATCGATACCGCCGGTCGCGTCGAGCGCTTCGAGAAGCGCTACGGCCGCCGCAAGCAGAAGGCTGGCGCTCCCGCCGCCGAAGAAGCTGCACCCGAAGAAGCACCGGTCGAAGAAGCACCTGCTGAAGAACCGGTTGCTGAAGCACCAGCTGAAGAGGCGCCTGTCGAAGAGGCAGCCGCCGAAGCGGCTCCGGTCGAAGAAGAAGCTGCTGGCGACGACGCCGAAGCTTCGGACGACTGAGTCCTGGCACTCTCTTCTGAGCAGCGATCGGGCCTCTGGCGTACCAAGCTTCGCTCGCTTGCTCGTGACCAACTGAATCGCCCCGACGGCGTCGATCATGCGACGCCATGGGGAGCAGCACTCGACACCGATGGCGTGTGGACGGTGCTGGTTGAGACCTCGCCTGCCCGCAGCTTTGGGCAGGCGCTTGTCTTGGTTACGCGTGCCGAGGCCACCTCGGTCGACCTGCTCGTCGAAGCAGACCATGCCGGCGACGTCGCTCGCCGAGCCGCCCACTTCGAACCCACACCGACGGTGTGGTCGATCTCGGGCGCGTCAGTCGCGCCAGCTGTGCCGAGCACGATCGCTTCTACCGAACCGGCGCCGCTCGAACCGCATCTCGCCAAGCTGCTCTCGATGCCCGAGGTCACTGTCGTCGTTGAGCACGGCTGGATCATCGGCGAGTGCCGCGGCCTCGAAGTTGCCCGCATCTCGGGCGTGGGCGACGAACAACGCCTCGACGTCGGCGTCGGTGCATACGACCAGGGTGCATTCGCGGTCATGAATCCGGACCTGACGCCCGACGACTCGCTTGCCGAAGTCGTCGCCCAGGTCCTGCAGCATCGTGGCCGTGGAGCCGAGCCGCATCCGCTGAATCGCCTCGTCCGAGAACGCTGGCTTCGGGCCGAACTCATTGCCGACCCGACCCCGCTGGGATTGGCCGCGCTCGAAGCGGTCGAAGGCGACGCACCTCGTGACGGTCTCTACGACGTTGCTCCGGCGTTTGCGTGGGCCGACCAAGAACGTGTGCTCGTTGCCTGCTCGGTGGGTATCGATCTCGATCTCGTGCCGGCCGCAGCTGATGTCGCCGCCCGCCACGGAGCCGAGCGCATCGTGTTGGTCCTGCCCGAGCGAGATCAACACGCCATGACGGCAGCGGTCGCCTCACGATGTCGCGTTCCGATCGAGATCGTCACTGCGGACGTGCCCTGGCCGGTGGTCTGACCCCGATCGACGTACGCCAGCCGCAGATCGTCGGCTGTGTACGGTTTCGTATGTTCGAAACCGCACACACGACGCCCGCCGCTGACGGCACCGAGATCAGCTACTACGACA
This sequence comes from uncultured Acidimicrobiales bacterium, assembly GCA_937942965.1. Taxonomy (GTDB): domain Bacteria; phylum Actinomycetota; class Acidimicrobiia; order Acidimicrobiales; family UBA10347; genus UBA10347. Next base: position 5,323 of record CALDGN010000335.1, read on the forward strand.
CCGGCGGCGATCAGCCAGCCGTGGTGCTGGTGCACGGCATCACCGAACAAGCAGCGACATGGGGCCCGGTCGCCGAAGCGCTGGCCTCGACGCATCGAGTCGTCGCGCTCGACTTGCGCGGCCACGGGGCATCAGGCACCGCTGCGAGCTATGACCTCGAAGCCATGGCGGGCGATGTCATTGCCGTGATCAGTGCTGCTGGTCTCACCTCGCCCCAGCTCGTCGGGCACTCGCTCGGCGGTGTCGTCGCGTCTGCGGTCGGCGCGGTCTATCCCGTCGCCTCGGTCGTGTGTGTCGACCAGGCGCTGAACTTGGCAGCATTCCAAGACGGGCTCCTGCCGGTCGCTCCGATGTTGCGGGACCCGGCAGCGTTCCCCGCGGTCATCGAGCAACTCTTCGCCGAGCTAGCCGGTCCGTTGGCCGGCGCCGAGCGGGAACGAGTCGATGGACTGCGCCGTCCCGACCAGACGGTTGTGCTCGGCATCTGGGACCTGATCCTGACCTCAGAACTCAGCGAGATCGCAGCCACGGTCGACGCTGCGCTGGAGCCGTTCTCAGGCTCGACCGTTCCGTACCTCGCCATCTTCGGGATCGACCCTGGAGACGAGTACTCGGGCTGGTTGTCTGACCGCATCCCGACGTCGGTGGTCGAGACATGGGCCGACCACGGCCACTATCCCCATCTGGTCGATCCTGAACGCTTCCTTTCTCGAGTGCGCGAATTCTGGGCGTGAGATCGGGCACGGTTCTGCCGTGTGTCCATTAGGTTGAGCCGGTGAGCGAGCTGCACGAAGAGCTACTGCGAGAGTTCCACGACGTAGAACAGCAGCTCGCTGACCCAGAACTTCCGAAGAACCCGAACCAGTACGCGCAGGTCATGCGCCGCTACAAGGAGCTCGGCGAAATCGTCGGCTGCATCAATGAGATGCGCAGCGCCAACGAAGACGCCGAAGCCGCTCGCGAAATGCACGCCGAGTCGTCGGGCGAAGAGCGAGCCGAGTGGGCCGAAGAGATCGCCGAAGCAGAGCGCCGCGCGACCGAGGCCAGCGAGACGCTCGATGAGCTGCTGATCCCGAAGGATCCGAACGACGGGCGCAACGTGATCGTCGAGATCCGCGGCGCCGAAGGTGGCGAAGAAGCCAACCTGTTCGCCCGCGACCTGTTCGACATGTACAAGGCCTACGCCTCGTCACAGGGCTGGCGCCAAGAAATGCTCGAAGCGAACCACAGCGACATGGGCGGCTTCTCCACCGTCGTCTTCTTACTCAAGGGCGAGGGCGTGTGGTCGCACATGAAGCACGAGGGCGGTCCGCACCGCGTGCAGCGTGTGCCCGTCACTGAGTCACAGGGCCGCGTGCACACCTCGTCGGCGACCGTCTCGGTGCTGCCCGAGGCCGACGAGGTCGAAGTCAACATCGACGAGAACGAACTGCAGATCGACGTGTTCCGGGCCTCAGGTCCTGGCGGCCAGTCGGTGAACACCACTGACTCGGCCGTGCGCATCACGCACAAGCCGACCGGGTTGGTCGTATCGATGCAAGACGAGAAGAGCCAGCTGCAGAACAAGGCCAAGGCACTGCAGGTGCTTCGGGCCCGACTGCTCCAGGCCGAACAAGAACGTGCAGCTGCCGAAGCCAGCGATCTCCGCAAGGGCCAGATCGGCGGCGGCGGTCGCTCCGAGAAGATCCGCACCTACAACTACAAAGAGAACCGGGTCACCGATCACCGCATCGGCCTGACCGTCTACAAGCTCGACAAGATCTTGGCCGGAGCGCTCGACGAGGTCGTCGACCCGATGCTCCAGCACGAACGCGCCGAACAGCTCTCCGCCAACGACGACGGGTAGTACGAGTCAGTTCAGCAGAGCGACGATGTCGTTGGCGGCGTTGGGGCGAGACCAGGCTCGGGCTGCGTCGGCCATTGCGGTGAGCCGATCCGGTGCGGCGAGCAGCGATGCGATCCGTTCACGTAGCTCGGCGGTGTCGGTCTCATCTTCGCGACAGATAATCGCGCCGCCCGCAGACACGACGGCTTGTGCGTTCTTCACCTGCTGCAAGTCCTTGTGCGAGAGCAGCGGCAGATAGATAGCGGGACGTCGGGCGACGGCGAGATCACAGACGGTCGTTGCACCTGAGCGAGTGATGACGAGATGGGCGTGCGGAAGCGCCGCGGGAACATCGATGAACGGCTCGACGGTCGCCGTGATTCGGGCGGCCGCATACGCGGCGGAGACACGTTCGTGGTCCTCGGGGCGCGCCTGGTGCGTGACCTGAAGCCGTGCCCGCATCGCTTCGGGAAGACCGGCGAGCGCCGCAGGCACTCGATCCGACACCACGCGTGCGCCTTGGCTGCCGCCCATGATGACGATGCCGATCGTGTCCGAAGCAGCTGGCGTCGGAAACGGCTGGTCGCCGACGGCGATGATCCCGGGCCGGGACGGATTGCCGGTGACATGGCACGTGCCCCGGGCGCCCTCGGTCGGATCGAAGGTCAACGCAACCGCGTTCGCGGAACGAGCGGTCACCTTGTTCGCCGCACCCATCACCGAGTTCTGCTCATGCAGCACGCTCGGGATACCGAGCTGTCGAGCAGCGAGCACCGGTCCAACCGATGCGTAGCCGCCAAGCCCGATTACCAGGTCAGGACGGAACGCCTTGAGTAGCGACCGGGCATGAAACGAGCCCGAGACGAGCTTCGTCAGATTCGTCGCACGCTTGCGGATCGAGCCGGTAACGAGCCCGCCGCTGGCGACGACGTCGACCGATGCCCGGTCGAGGTCGCCCAGATAGGCCAGCGCCCGCTCGTCGCAATACAGGCGAACCTCGCTGCCGCGCTCGACCAGGAGCTCGCGGATGGCAAGCGCAGGAAAGACGTGACCGGCGGTGCCACCGGCGGCCAAGACGACTTTGGCAGGTCCGGCCGGTGCAAGGGGAGAAGCGTCGCTCATCCCGGCCAGTGTGCCAGTCCGTCGCAGGGGCGTTTGTGCATGTGGGAAGCTTCGCCCATGGACGGCTCGGACAAGCTGCGGACCAGCTTCGATGTTGACCCGGACCGCTATGAACGCGCCCGGCCGACGTACCCGGCCGAGCTGTTCGATGCGATTTTCGAGCGGCTTCCCACTGCGGGCACCACCCATGTGCTCGAAGTCGGTCCCGGCACCGGTCAGGCGACCCGTGCACTCGCTGAGCGCGCGGGACGCCTGAGCGCAGTCGAACCAGGCGCCCGCTTCGCCGAACGGTTGGCCAGGAACTACCCGACCGTCGAGGTACACCACGGCGACTTCGAGACCGTCGACCTCGAGCCGCACAGCTTCGACGCCGTCGTCGCTGCGACCTCGTATCACTGGATCACCGGCGAGGACCGCATCGCCCGACCCCACGAGCTGCTTCGCCCCGGCGGGTGGCTGGCGACCATCGACATGGTGCAGGTCGGCGACCCGGTCGACCGCGGCTACTTCGAACGGGTGCAGCCGATCTACGCCTCGTTCGGCGACCACAGCCACAACTGGTCTCCGCCCATGCGAGGCGCGATCGACCCGAAACTCGCCACCGAAGCCCGAGACAGCTCGGTGTTCGACGACGTCACCGTCATCGAGGTCGACTGGAACCAGACCTATTCCTCGGCCCAGTATCGGGACCTCGTCATGACCTACTCCGGCACCCTCGTAATGGAGCCGGACAAACAGCAAGACCTCGTCGACCAGCTCGTGGCCGTCATCGACGACGAATACGACGGCGTGCTGGTCCGCCCGCTTGTCGCTGTGCTCACGCTCGCCAGCGCCTGCTGATCCGGTTGTCGAGGGCACGCCAATAACCTCGGGTCGTGGCTCAGGACAATGAGAACCCCGACGGCGCCGTGCTGTGGCGTGCGTTCTACGACGAAGCTCGCGCCCGATTCGAAGCCGTCGGCAACGAGTTCGCCGCGATCGATGCGCGCCGCATCGTCGAAGAAGCCTCGGGTGCTGAGCCGGGCGAGTTCACCCTCATGCTCGACGAGTTCGCCCGCGAGCGTGGCGTCGCCCACTTCGACCACATGCTGACCCGGCGGCTTGCCGGCGAGCCGTTGCAATACGTGCTCGGCCGATGGGGATTCCGCACCCTCGACCTCGCCGTCGACGCCCGAGTGCTGATCCCTCGCCCCGAGACCGAAGGCGTGGTCGATCTCGCCCTCGCCGAAATCAGAGATATCGGCGACCGTGATATCTGGGTCGCTGACTTGGGCACCGGCAGCGGTTGCATCGGACTGTCGATCGTCGCCGAGAACCCTCGAGTGCAGATGGTGTGTACCGACGCGAACGACAAGGCGATCGCCGCCGCTCGGGCAAACGCCGCCGGTCTCGGCCGCCCCGCCCGCCGCATCGAGATTCGCCAAGGCGACTGGTTCGAAGCGCTGCCGCCCGAGCGCAAGGGCGATTTCGACCTGATCATCTCGAATCCGCCCTACATCGCCGACGACGAGACACTGCCGGAGGTCGTCGCCGACTGGGAACCGACCGACGCGCTCTTCGCCGGACCGACCGGGCTCGAAGACGCATGGGTACTGATCGATGGCGCAGGGGAGTGGTTGCGTCCCGCCGGGACGCTCGTGCTCGAACTGGGCGAAACCCAGCTCGAGGCTGCCGCAGCCCGAGCCCGCGACGCCGGCTTTGTCGACGTGAGCGTGCATCGGGATCTCGCCGACAAGGATCGGGCGCTCGTCGCCCGCCGCCCATGACCGCCCCGAGCCGAGTGGTCGGCACCGACGCTGCGGGGCTCGAAGCGGCCGCAGCGGCACTGCGTGCTGGCGCACCGATCGTCGTACCGACCGACACGGTCTACGGGCTCGCCGTCATCGCTGGTGATCCCGCCGCACTCGAGCGCCTGTTCGAACTAAAGCGTCGTCCTCGCGAACGCTCGATCGCTGTCTTGGTCGCCGACCGTGCCCAGGCCGAGTCGCTCGCCGCATTCACGCCAGGCGCCATCGAAGCGGGCGACGCACATTGGCCCGGCGCGCTCACCCTGGTCGTCGATCGCCACGATCACATCGACGCCTCGGTCGGACGCGACGACGGCACCGTAGGCGTCCGGTGCCCCGGCCATGACTTCGTGCGAGCTCTAGCGAATGAGGTCGGCCCGCTCGCGACGACCAGCGCGAACCTCAGTGGCGAGGCCACGCCCGAGGAAGCAGTCGCCGCCGCAGAGGCGCTTGATGGCGACGTCGCCGTCATCGTCGACGGCGGCGTGTGCCGCGGGACCGCGTCGACCGTCGCCCGCATCGCCGAAGATGGCCTAGTTACGGTCTTTCGCCAGGGTGAGGTCGAGCTTGTCTGACGCCGCTCGTAGCAACATGAGTCACTGCGGCAACACGATCGGCAGGCGTATCGGCATGAGCGAGATAAATGTGAGCGAAATGTGGCGCCTTGTCAGACTTTGTGGATAGATTCACAACCGTCGCAACCGGGCGTGCGGGGCAATGACACAAGGCCTTGCCCAACTCGTTTCGAATTGCGATACCTGTCCCCGCCAAGCCTTCCCCGAGGTCACAACGTGACACCTTCGCCCGAGCGCGAAATCGGCCGAGATCTGACCGGTGCGCTGCATGACAGCACCGGCAGCTATGAACTCGTCGTTGCCGCTCTTGCTGCGGCTGGGTTGGGCTTCCTCATCGACCGGGCATTCGGCATCATGCCGCTCTTCACGCTCGTCTTCGCCATCGTCGGTTTCGTCGGCGCTGGCTACAGCCTGTACCTGCAGTACAGCGCCAAGATGGGCACCGTCTCCGCCGAACGCAGCGCACGCGTTGCCACCGATGGCACCGGCCGAGACGTGAGCACCGCAGCGGGAGAATCCGCATGACGGTGCAGGTCAATCAGGCCAATCCCATGATGAGTAGCTACCAGGGCCCTTCGCCGGTCATGGAAGTCGGCTTCGACATGGTTAAGCGAGGAGCCGTCCTCGCACCGATCTTCATCCTGATTGGCACCCTCATCTGGGGCACCGATGGCGCCGCCTCGGTCGGCCTTGGATGTGGCCTCGTGCTCGTCAACGTGTGGCTCTCGGCCTGGATTATCCAGACGACCGCCCGTATCTCGTTTGCGGCCCTCGCCGCCGGCGCCATGTTCGGCTTCTTGATCCGCCTCGGCATTATCAGTGCCGTCGTGATCCTGGTCCGCAACGAAACCTGGGTCGACCTCGTCGCCCTGGGCGTCACCATCATCATTTCGCACCTTGGGCTCCTGTTCTGGGAGCTCCGCTACATCTCGGCCAGCCTTGCGTTCCCGGGCCTCAAGCCCGGCGCCGGACTGGCAGACAACACAACGAAGGAATCGGTTGCATCGTGATCAACGCATTTCTTGCATTCGCTGAAGCGGAAGAGGGCGGCTCGGCCGTTCCCTTTCCCCCTCCCCGGAACCTGGTGGAGTGGGCCCCGATCTTCGGTGAAGACTCGATTATCGAGTTCAACAAGATCGGCCTGATCTCCCTGATCGCCTTTGCGGTCCCGGTCATCATCTTCTTCTTGGCCAAGGGCGGCTCTGCCGACCAGCCGTCGAAGATCCGGGTCTTCGCCGAGAAGATCGTTGAGTTCGTCGAAGAGCAGATCGCCAAGCCGGGTATCGGCCACGGCTACGAGCCCTACGTGCCTCTGCTCACCACGCTGTTCCTCTTCATTGCCATCGGCAACCTGTTCGAGGTCATCCCGTTCTTCAACATGCCGAGCAACGCCCGTATGGCTGGCCCGCTCGTCATGGCACTGTCGGTCTGGGTCATGTTCATCGCCGTCGGCGTGAAGCACCACGGCGGCCAGTACTTCAAGGACATCGTCTGGCCATCGAGCGTCGAGAACCCGTTCATGCGGGGCTTCGTCGGCTTCATCGAGCTCTTCTCGGTCTTCATCGCCCGCCCACTCAGCCACGCAGTTCGTTTGTTTGCGAACATGCTTGCCGGCCACATCCTGCTCGTGACCTTCGGCGTGCTGACCATCGGTACGTTCAACAAGTTCATCGACTTCGACGGCATCAGCAGCATCGCCATCATGCCGCTCGCATGGCTCGGCTCGTTCGTCGGCCTGATCGCCTTCACCGGCTTCGAGGTCGGCGTCAGCTTCATCCAGGGTTTCGTGTTCGCCATCCTCGCCGCCGTGTACATCGGCAGCTCGCTGCACCCAGCCCACTGATCCCCCGAACGGCGCCTGACACCCGTTCGCACAAATCGCTAATCCAGCAACCCATCTCAACCTGAGAATCATTCAAGGAGACAAATTCCAATGAGCACCCTTGCAACTGTCCTTGCACAGGTCGAAGGCCTCGACGCTGACGGACTCAAGGCCGCTGAAGCTGCCTCGAGCGCCGGTTTCGCTTACGGCCTCGCCGCAATCGGTCCGGGTATCGGCATCGGTTACCTCGTCGGCCAGGCTGTCCAGGCCATGGCTCGTCAGCCCGAGTCGGCTGGCCAGGTCCAGACCACCATGTTCCTCGGCATTGCCTTCACCGAGGCGCTTGCCCTCATCGGCTTCGTCGTCTTCATCCTGCTCAAGTTCGTCTGATCGTCCCCAGATCGTCCTCCGCTAACGAGGACATCAAGGACACGACACATCGAGGAGGTGTTGCGTGACATCAATTGGATCATTCGCCGGACTGGCCTTCTTCGCTGAAGCAGCCGAAGACGAAGGCTCGTTCAACCCGATTCTTCCGACGCTGCCCGAGATCATCTGGTCGTCACTGTTCTTCTTTGGCCTTTGGGCTCTCATGAAGTTCGTGCTGCTGCCACCGATCATCGAAGGCCGCAACGCACGACAGGCACGAGTAACGGCTGGACAGGATTCCGTCTCCGATTCCGAGTCCGAACTCGCCCAGCTCCGAGCCGCGCATGAAGAGCGCATCTCGGCGGCAAAAGCAGAGGCAGCGACGATTATCGACGCCGCCCGAGCCGAAGCCGATGCCGAGCGAGCAGAAGCCGTCGCGCAGGTCGAAGCGAACATCAGTCAGCTCCGGGCCAACGCCCAGACCGAGATCGATGCCGCACGAAGCACGGCCCTGGTCGGTGCCAAGGGCGCCGTCTCGACGCTTGCCGTTGGAGCCGCCAGCAAGGTCTTGGGTCGCAACATCGACGCCGGATCAAGCCAGTCGGTCATCGACGGCTATCTCGCCAGCAGGGGGAACTGACATGTTCGCATTCGCAAACCTCCTCGCCGCCGAGGGCCCAAACGGTCGCTTCATTCCAAGCGATCCCTGGGAGCTCTTCTGGGCCGCACTTGCGTTCCTGGTCATCTTCTTCTTCTTCGTGACCAAGGGCCTGCCCTTGATCAAGGAGGCGCTGAACAAGGCCCAGAGCGACGCCGTCGCAGAAGCATCGGCCGCCGATCAGGCCATGGCCGACGCCAAGGCAAAGATTGCCGCTGCCTCCGCTGAGCTTGGCGACGCCAACGCCCAGTCCGAGCAGATCGTCGCCGAAGCACGCGAAGCCGCACAGCAGCTCCGTGTCGACTCGGCGAACCGCACCCAGCAGCTTGTCAACGACATGTGGGCCAAGGCCCAGAACGATGTCGTCGGCATGAAGACGCAGGCCTCGGCCGACATGCAGGCAGAGGTCGCGGCACAAGCCGTCGGCGCTGCTGAAGAAGTCGTCAAGTCCAGCCTCGATAGCTCAGGTCAAAACGACCTCATCGAGAGCTACATCTCGGGATTGAGGAACTGATGAGCGACCGGGTACAGGGATACGCCGACGCGATGTTCGCCGTCGCCACTGCCGAGGGCGACGTCCGCGGCATTAGCGATGAGCTCTTCGCGGTCGGCCGAGCCGTCGACACCAACGACGATCTCCGCAGCACGATTAGCGACGCCCGCATTCCAGCAGAGCGCCGCATCCAGATCATGGACGACCTGCTCGACGGCAAGGCCCGCCAGGCAACCACGGGCCTCGTGTCCATGGTTGTTGCTGCCGGCCGCGGCGCTGACCTTGGCAAGATCGCTTCGGCGCTCGCTGAAAAGGCCGCACAGTCACAGGGCAAGCAGGTGGCAACGGTGCGATCCGCCGTCGCTCTCTCCGACGACCAGCGCAACCGGCTCGCCGATGCGCTTCGGGCCAAGCTCGGCACCGACGTCGACGTCAACGTCATTCAGGATCCGTCAGTGGTCGGTGGCCTTGTCACCACCGTTGGCGACACCGTTATCGATGGAAGCGTCCGCACCCGGCTTAGCCGGCTGCGTGAGTCGCTCTAGCCCGAGGAGGACACCATGTCTGATCTCACGATCGACACCAGCGCCATTACTGCGGCGCTCACCAAGAACCTCGAAGGGTTCGAGCCTTCGCTCGAAGCCAGCCAGGTCGGCCACATCGTTGAGGTCGGCGATGGTATTGCCCGTGTTTCGGGCCTGCCGAACGCCGCCGTTAACGAGATGCTCGAATTCGAGAACGGCTCGATCGGCCTCGCGCTGAACCTCGACGAAGACACCATCGGTGCCGTTGTGCTCGGCGAAGTCGACGAAATCGTCGAAGGTCAGACGGTCCGCTCGACCGGTGACATTCTCTCGATGCCTGTTGGCGACGCCCTGCTTGGCCGTGTGGTCAACGCAATCGGTGAGCCCATCGACGGCAAGGGCCCACTTGTGGGTGCCAAGAGCCGCCGCATGGAAGTCCAGGCACCGGGCATCATGGGCCGCAAGCCCGTGCACGAGCCGATGCAGACCGGTATCAAGGCCATCGACTCGCTGATCCCGATCGGCCGTGGCCAGCGAGAGCTGATCATTGGTGACCGCAAGACCGGCAAGACCACGATCGCACTCGACACGATCATCAACCAGCGTGGCCTGGGTGTGAAGTGCATCTACGTCGCCGTTGGTCAGAAGGCCTCGACGGTTGCTCAGGCAGTCGCGACGCTCGAAGAGATCGGCGCCATGGAGTACACGGTCGTCGTGGTTGCTCCGGCATCGAACCCGGCACCCTTCAAGTACCTCGCTCCGTACGCCGGTTCGGCAATCGGTCAGCAGTGGATGGAAGACGGCGATCACGCTCTCGTGGTCTACGACGATCTCTCCAAGCAGGCCGAGGCCTACCGCCAGATGTCGCTGCTGCTTCGTCGTCCTCCCGGCCGTGAGGCCTACCCAGGCGACGTCTTCTACCTGCACAGCCGCCTCCTCGAGCGTGCCGCCAAGCTCAGCGATGAGCTCGGCGCTGGTTCGCTCACCGCGCTGCCCGTCATCGAGACCAAGGCCGGCGACGTTTCGGCCTTCATCCCGACCAACGTGATTTCGATCACCGACGGCCAGATCTTCCTCCAGGACGACATGTTCAAGTCGGGTCTCCGCCCGGCCGTGGACGTGGGTGTTTCGGTGTCCCGCGTGGGCTCCGCCGCACAGATCAAGGCCATGAAGACCGCCGTCGGTACGCTCAAGTCCGACCTGCAGCAGTTCCGTGAGCTCGAGGCCTTCGCCTCGTTCGGTTCGGACCTCGATGCGGTGTCGCAGGCTCAGCTCGACCGTGGCTACCGCCTCACCGAGCTCCTCAAGCAGGGCGTGAACTCGCCAATGCCGGTTGAGCAGCAGGTTGTGTCACTCTTCGCTGGTACCCGTGGTCACCTCGACACGATCCCGGTTGGCGATGTCAGCCGCTTCGAAAACGAGTTGCTTGAGTACGTCGGTTCCCGCCACGGCGGTGTCCTCGACGGCATCAAGAGCTCGGGCAACGTCGACGAAGACGAGCTCGAATCGATCATCGCTGGTTTCGTGGACCAGTTCGAGCCCACCGGTGGCAAGGTCGGCATCGACACCCCCGAGGCTCAGGCCCAAGCCGCCGCAACGACCGGCATGGTCGACAGCGACGTCACCCTTCCCGAGACTGACATCTCGCGTCCCGAGGAGGGCTGAGCCATTCCTGGAGCGGAAGAGCGCATTCTCAAGCGCCGAATTGCAAGCGTCCAAAGCACGAAGAAGATCACTCGTGCGATGGAACTCATTGCAGCAACCCGGGTTGCCAAAGCGCAAACCCGTGCCAACGAAGCGCGTCCCTATGCGGCTCGAATCACCGGCGTGATCGAGGACCTCGCGAAGGGCGGCGCTTCGGCATCGCACCCGCTGCTTGAGGCCCCCGAGCAGGTCCGCAAGATCGCCTACGTCGTCATCAGTGGCGACCGTGGCCTTGCTGGCCCCTACAACTCGACCGTGATCCGCGCTGCTGAGCGCGAGATCATGGACAACCAGTCGAAGGGCGTCGACTACTCGCTGATCCTCATCGGCAAGAAGGCCCGCGACTACTTCCGCTTCCGGAACTACACCATCGATGCGTTCTACGAAGGCATCACGGACACGCCCGACTACGACTCGGCCCGCGAGGTTGCCGAGTACGTGAGCGAGCAGTTCATCGACGGTGATATCGACCAGGTCATCTTGGTCTTCACCGAGTTCGTCAGCATCGGTACCCAGAAGCTGGCGGTGCGCCAGTTCTTGCCGCTCGAGTCGGTCACCACGATCGCCGCAGCCGGCGGTGGTGGCGAACTGACCGCAGAGTTCGAGTTCGAACCGTCCGCCGACGGCGTGCTCGAGTCACTGCTCCCTCGCTACGTCGAAAGCCGCCTGTTCTCAGCGCTGCTCGATTCGTCGGCAAGTGAGCACGCGAACCGTCAGCGAGCCATGAAGGCCGCAACGGACAACGCCGAAGAACTCATCACCAAGCTTGGCCGTCAGCTTTCGAGCGCACGCCAGGCCGCGATCACCACTGAGATCATGGAAATCGTCGGCGGCGCCGAGGCGCTCGGCGGCGACGACGATGACAAGAACGCCACGATCCAGCAAATTCTCCAGACCTCCACGACGAGCATTTAGGACCCACCATGTCTGTCACTGATGCACCCGCTGAACTCAAGAGCGGCAAAATCATCTCGATCGCCGGCCCGGTGATCGACGCAGAGTTCCCTCCGGGCGCTCTGCCAGAAATCAACACGGCACTCGAGTTCGACATCATCGTCGACGGCGAAGCCCAGGCCGTTAAGGCCGAGGTCGCCCAGCAGCTCGGTGACAGCCGTGTGCGTGCCATCGCCATGAAGCCGACCGATGGTCTGCAGCGTGGCGCCGAGGTGCGCAACACCGGCGCAGGCATCACCGTGCCCGTCGGCGACGTGACCCTCGGTCACGTGTGGAACGTGATCGGCGAGCCTCTCGACGTCACGGCCGACCAGGTCGACATCGGTGACCGGTGGGAAATCCACCGTCCCGCACCGGCGTTCGACTCGCTTGAGCCATCGTCGCAGATGTTCGAGACCGGCGTGAAGGTCATCGACCTGCTTACCCCCTACAAGGAGGGCGGCAAGATCGGCCTGTTCGGCGGTGCTGGCGTGGGCAAGACCGTGCTCATCCAGGAGATGATCACCCGTGTGGCCACCAACCACGGTGGTGTGTCGGTGTTCGCCGGTGTCGGCGAGCGCACCCGTGAGGGAACCGACCTCTTCATCGAAATGGGCGAAGCCACCATGGGTGCCGGCGAAGACGCCGCAACCGTGCTCTCCAAGGCCGCCCTCGTGTTCGGCCAGATGGATGAGCCACCAGGCGTGCGCCTCCGTGTTGCACTCGCTGGTGTGACGATGGCCGAGTACTTCCGTGACGTCCAGAACCAGGACGTGCTGTTGTTCATCGACAACATCTTCCGCTTCGTGCAGGCCGGTTCCGAGGTCTCGACCCTTCTGGGTCGTATGCCTTCGGCTGTGGGTTACCAGCCCACCCTGGCCGACGAAATGGGCCAGCTCCAGGAGCGCATCACCTCGACCCGAGGCAAGTCGATTACGTCGCTGCAGGCCGTGTACGTGCCCGCCGATGACTACACCGACCCGGCGCCATTCACGTCGTTCACCCACTTCGACGGTACGACCGAGCTGAGCCGTGACATCGCCTCGCTGGGTATCTACCCCGCGGTGGATCCGCTGTCGTCGACCTCGACGATTCTCGACCCACAGGTCGTTGGCCAGCGTCACTACGACGTTGCTCGTCGTGTGCAGGAGATTCTCCAGCGCTACAAGGAGCTCCAGGACATCATCGCGATTCTTGGTCTCGACGAACTGTCCGAAGAAGACCGTGTCACCGTCGACCGTGCCCGCAAGGTGCAGCGCTTCCTCAGCCAGCCAATGTTCGTGGCCGAGATCTTCACCGGTCAGGCCGGCATCTTCACGGGTGTCGAAGAGACCATCGACTCGTTCGAAGCACTCGTCAACGGCGATATGGATCACCTGCCTGAGCAGGCGTTCTACATGGTCGGTGGCGCCGAAGACGTCGAGCGCAAGGCAGCCGAGCTGGCTGCTGGCGCCTGATCGTCGCCGGACCGAGGAGACTAACCAGTGTCGATTCACGTCGAATTCGTCTCACCCGAGCGGATCATCTTCGAGGCTGAGGCCAAAGAGATCATCGTCCGCACGACCGATGGTGAGATCGGCTTCCTGCCCGGCCACGTCCCATTCGTGGGCGTGCTGGCAGTTGCCGAGGCGCGGATCTACGACGCGGACGGTTCTACGGTGCACTCGTTTGCCGTGCACCGCGGCTTCGTCGAGATCGCCAACAACCACTGCACGATCCTGAGCGATGTGGCCGAGTCGGCCAACGACATCGACCGGGCTCGCGCCGAAGTCGCGGAGCGTCGGGCAACCGAAGCGCTGGCTGCGGACAAGGAAAACGCCGACGCTGCCAACGCGCTGCGTCGTGCCCAGGTGCGTTTGGAAGTCGCCAAGAAAGCGTCGTAGCTCCGACGACTCCACTTCATCTTTCGACCACCCCGGCCCTTGTGGCCGGGGTTTCGTCGTTTTTGAGTGAGCGTTAACGGGGGCGGATGTCGATGATGCCGACTTCGGGGCGAACGCCGAAGCGGACCTGGGGCGCTTCGAGACGTTCGATGCCGACGCCGGCGCTGACGTAGAGCGGCACGTTGTTGACGATGCCCAGGCCGCCCGCAGCCAGGTCTCGCGGCACGTCGCTGAAGGTCACCGGTGGCCCGAAGAACGGAATGGACACCTGTCCGCCGTGGGTGTGGCCGCTCACGATCAGGTCGACGTCAGCGCCGCCAGGAAGTTCGTAGACGACATCGGGTCGGTGGGCGACCAGGATCGAGAGCGCGTCGGTCTGCTCGGTGAGCGCGACCAGCGTGTTGTCGCGGTCGGGCCCGTTGGCGAGGACCCGGACGCCAGCGAGGCGCACGGGTACGCCATTGAGTTCGAACGCCAGCACCCTGTCGTCGATGAACAGCGCGCCGGCCTCGGCGGCGATGGCTTCGAGCGACATCGTGTGGTCGCTGTCGCCGGTCGTAATGGCGACGAGCTGGGTGTTGTCCACGAGCTGACGGAGAAGGTCCACAAAGTCGCCGCGGTTCGCCTCGAGCTGTTCTGGGGTGCCCTGGTACCAATCGCCGGGAATGAGCACCATGTCGGGGCGCCGTGAGAGCAATTCGGCGATGGCCTCGCGTTCGTGGGCACCCACGTTTGGGGTCTGGAGGTCGGCGACGACGCCGATCCGCAGCGGCGCGGCGATCGCCGCATCGAGGACGGCCTCGTCGACCCGAAGCCAGCGGGGCTCCACGTGGGTGGCGTAGAGCCCGAGGACGGCGATGAGGCCGGCGACCACGCCGAGGACCGTGTCGATACGTCGCCGGCCGAGGCGAAGTGAGAAGAGAAACCACGCGCCGAGGATCAATGGGATGGTGACCACCACCAACAGGTACGCCAGGTGGATGAGCCCGAAGAGGCCGAGCCCGTGGAAGCCGTTGATGATGATCGTGCCGACGATCAGCACGATGAACGACGACACGAGCCCCTTTTCGAGGTCACGAATACGCGTCGGTGGCTCGGCTCCGATGAGGGCAACCGGTACGGCTGCCATCACGACGGCAAGGATGAGCAGGCTGGTGCTGAGACCAATGGCAGCGGTGCTCATGTTGTCAGTGTGGCCTGTGTGAAGTGAATCCGCGGCGCGGCAGGCCTGGAAATCGGCGACCGATCAGTCGATGACGATGTCGCTCAGGCCGTCTTCGGCCGCGGGATAGGCCATGTCGAGGCCTTCGAGCGCGTTGACCATCAGCCGTGAGATGAGCAGGTTGCGGAACCATTTGCGGTTGGCGGGCACCACGTACCACGGCGCATAATCCGTGCTCGTCTCGGCCAGCATCTCGGTGAATGCCGCCTGGTACGCGTCCCAGTGCTTGCGCTCGGCCAGGTCGCTCCCCGAGAACTTCCAGTTCTTCTCGGGCTCGTCGAGACGGGACTGCAGCCGTTCCTTCTGCTCGTCTTTAGAGATGTGGAGGTAGATCTTGATGATCGTGGTGCCCTCGTCGGCCAGGAGGCGCTCGAACTCGCGGATGTGGCGGTAGCGGCGACGCCAGTGCTCTTCGGGCACGATGTCATGTACGCGCACAACCAGCACGTCTTCGTAGTGGCTGCGGTTGAAGATGACCATCTCGCCGGTCGACGGCGTGTGCTTGTGCACCCGCCAGAGGTAGTCGTGGGCGAGCTCGTCTGAGGTCGGCTTCTTGAAGGATGCGACTCGCACGCCCTGAGGATTGACGCCATCGAACACGTGGCGGATCGTGCCGTCCTTGCCGCCCGTGTCGGTCGCCTGCAACACGACGAGGACCTTTTGCTTGTCCTCGGCCCACAGCAGCTCTTGGGCGGCCTCGAGGCGATCGTTGAGGCCCATGGTGACCTTGCGGCCGATGCTCTTGGTGAGCCCCTCGTTCTCGTCGGTCGCCCAGGTGGCGAGGTCGACGGCCGAATCGGGCTTGACCCGGTAGCGGTCGAGGTCGAACGACAGTGCGTGCTCTGGCGTGCTCATGGCGCCATTGTGCACCGTTCGCAGCCTCCCCGCAGCGATTCCTGCACCGGTCTGTGGCCATGCGACCTCATGACGTGTGCGCTCACCTACGCTTGGCACCCATGTCCAGCGGAGTTCGGGAACCAGTCGCGGCCGGCCTGCTGTATGCAGCCGACCCCCAACAGCTACGGGTCGAAATCGATGCTGCGATCAACAACGCCGACACCGAGTTCGCAGGCCCGAAGCTGCTGATCCTGCCGGACTGCGGCATGGTGGCGACACCCAACGTGGCTGGTTCGGCCATGCTCATGCTGGAGTCCGAGCGTGACCATGTCGAGCGGGTTGTACTCATCGCCGATCATGTGCCTGGTCTTGGCGAGCGGAGCTTCGCTGGCATTGCCGTGCCGCGGGCGATTGCCTTTCGCACGCCGCTCGGCGATCTCCTCGTGGACCGAGAGGGCGTCGAGTCGCTGAGCCACCATGCGAACGTCGTGCTCAACGACCGCCCGTTCTTGCAGAACGAAAGCCTCGAGGTCCACCTGCCGCCAGTGCAGCGCCTGCTCGGCAACGTGCGGGTTCTACCGATTCTCGTCGGTGAAACGTCGACCGCCGAGGTCGTCGACGTTCTTGAACGTGTCTGGGGTGGCCGCGAAACCTTGCTGATCGTGTCGACGCACTTTGGCGAAGATGAAGACGCCGAGACGGTCGCCGATCGAGGCGAGCGCATCCGCTCGCTGATCGGCCGCAGCGAGGCCGACCTCGAATCGCTCGCCGCGACGTCGTCACCGCAGACCCTGTCCGCCGTGTCGGCGATCACCGCCCGTCGCTCCATGGGCCTGAACGAACTCGCGTCGGACACCATGGATTCGCCTCGTGGGTCCGGCTCGGTCGACTACGCCGCATTCGGTGCTTGGGAGTCGTCGGACCTGACGCTGGCTGATCCGGATGTGCGCCATTTGCGGGCGCTTGCCCTGGCGACGATTCACCTGACGGTGCTTGGCGGCAAGGTCGAAGGCACCGATGCGGGCCGCCTGCCACCCGCCCTTGTTGCTCGGCGA
Source organism: uncultured Acidimicrobiales bacterium (assembly GCA_937942965.1). Classification (GTDB taxonomy): domain Bacteria; phylum Actinomycetota; class Acidimicrobiia; order Acidimicrobiales; family UBA10347; genus UBA10347. The sequence goes on from CALDGN010000335.1 coordinate 22,132, forward strand.
GCCTCGGTTGTCACGCTGCGTCGTGACGGCCAGACACGTGGCTCGGCTGGCACCATCGAGGCCGATCGAGCGCTGGCTGCCTCGGTCGTGCGCAACGCCTCTGCGGCGTGTGCAGACCCGAGGCTGCCGTCGATCCAGCCGTCTGAGCTCGACACGCTTGACATGGCCATCTCGATCGTTTCGCCGATTGAGCGCATCTTCCCGACGACGTGGGATGAGCTTGGCCGCTCGTTCTCGGTCGGACGACATGGGGTGCTGATCACGACGGCGAACGCCCGTGCTGCTCAGCTGCCTGCGATGTGGGCGCGCTTCAACACGCCCGAGCAGTTCGTCGGCGCTGTGGCTCAAAAGGCCGGTTTGACGGCCGCGGACAAGGTCACGGATGCGGCCTGGTACCGCTTCGAGACCATCGACTACTGAACGCATCGTGCACGTGGTGAGGTGGGTCGCTGCGGCCCTTGCCTTGCTGCTTCTTGCCACTGCGTGCAGCACGACGGATTCGTCTGACGTCGAGTTCGAGAACGCCGCGCCGGCGGCGACGTCCACGTCGGTGCCACCGGAGCCATCGCCGACCCCAGTGCCAACGGCCACGCCGTTCCCGACCGCGACCCCGGAGCCAACGGCGACACCAGCGCCGACAGCGACGCCACTCCCGACGCCGACACCCGAGCCCGTTGATCCGCTTGCCGCAGCCGAAGCGGTCTCGTCGCTCGAGTCGGTCGGCTGTCCACCGGTTGCCGCGAATCCTCAGGTCAGCTGCTTCCGGGCGTTGCTGCCGCTCGATGCCTCGGACCCAGATCGTGACGAACAGGTCGACCTGCTGGTCGCCTTCGTCGACAACGGCGACCCGAGCGGGTCGGGCCCGGTCGTCTACCTCCAAGGCGGTCCCGGCGTGGGCGCGGTGCAGACCGCAGCCCGTTTCGTGAACAGCGGACGCGACGTTGTGCTGTTCGACCAGCGGGGCACGGGTGCGTCGGTGCCGAAGCTCGGCTGCGACGAGGTCGACGCAGTGTGGGCGGATGAGCGGACCGATGGGCCGGATCGGATCGACGAGGACACGCTCTTCGCCGCGTATGCCACGTGCGCTGATCGGCTCAACGGCGAGACCGACCTCGACGCCTTCAACACGACCGCAGCGGCGACCGACGTCGAGCTTCTGCGCCGGCTGCTGGGCTACGACGAGTGGTCGTTGTGGGGCGTGAGCTACGGCACCCGGCTCGGCTTGACCATCATGCGCGAGTACCCCGACACGGTTCGCTCGGCCGTGCTGGATTCTGTCGTGCCGTTCGAAGTCGACTTCTTTGCCACGATCCCCGAACATGCCGTGCGGTCCTTCGACGAGCTCGACGCGGCGTGCGATCTTGTTGCATGCGCCGACACGCACGGCGACTTTGCCACCAATCTCGAGGGGCTCGTTGCCCGCCTCGATGCCGAGCCGGTCGTCATCGACATCGTTCGGCCCGTCAGCGGCGAAGTGCTTCCGTATCGAGTGACGGGCTCGGACCTGATCTCGATGGTGTTTAGCCAGATGTACAGCACCCGTTTGCTGCGGGCCCTTCCTCGCCAGATCGAGCGAGCAGACTTCGGCGGCATCGAGGAACTCGTGACCGGCTACGTGCAGCGACGCGACCCCGAGCGGCTCGATCTCGCGATCGGGCTGTACTACTCAACGTGGTGCCGCGAAGAGTTCCCGTTCCACGACCCGGCGGCCGACGATGCGCTGTTGGCGGCGACGACCGACCGCTTCGGCAACGCGCTCGATGACGCGCTCAGCTTCTCTGCGGCCGATCGGCTCTGCGCCATGTTCGATGTCGAACCTGGACCGGCGATCGACGATCAGCCCCTCCAGACGTCGATACCGACGTTGGTGCTTGCGGGCCGCTTCGACCCGATCACGCCGCCCGAGTGGTCACGGGCCGTCGCCGACGCGATCGAAGGTTCGGTGTATGTCGAACTCGCTGACCATGGCCATGGCATGAGCACGAGTTGTCCGATCGGGATTCGCGAAGCGTTCCTTGACGACGCTGCGGCGCCGCTCGACACGTCGTGTGTTGACGCAATAACCGGGCCAGCGTTCGACTGATCAGGTGTA
>CALDGN010000336.1 GCA_937942965.1 uncultured Acidimicrobiales bacterium
CGGGAACGCTCGACGAGATGCTCAGCAAGAACCCCGAGATCGCGACGGCAGCGAAGGCGATCACCAGGGAACGGTCCAGGCCGAAGCGGGTGACGATCGGGGTCAGAGGTATGCGTCCGAGTAGCTGACAGAACCCGCGCAGCGCGGCGATCGACGATGCGGTGCCTGCGGCCAACCCGAGTGAGGTCATCGTGGGCACTTGATAGACGAGCATCGTCGCCATCGCGATGCCACCGAAGCCCATTGCGGCCGTGAACAGTCGTGTCTCGGCGCGATCGATCAGGGCAGCGACGATGGATCGGAGCGCAGTCGCCTCGGTTGCCTCCCGCTCCGGCACAGGCGGAAGGGCCACTGCTGCGATTGCAAAGGCTCCCGCGCCAGCGCCGGCTAAGACACGAGCGGTCGCTCGCCACTCGATCGCGTCGACGAGCCACGCGGTGAGCGGCAAGAAGATCGCCGAGGCGAACGCGCCCCAGATCGTGAGCACCGTGATGGCCTTTGGTCCGTCGGGATTGAGTCGGACCGCCGTCGGCATCGTCACGTGATAGAAGCCGAGCGCGCCACATGCGCCCAGCCCGACTGTCGCGCCGACGAAGAACACCGCGGCGCTCTGCGCGAACGAGGCGGTCAAGAGGCCCGCGAGTGAGAGCACCGCGCCGAGGAGGAACACCGTGCGGTGCCCAGAGCGATCGAGCAGTCGCCCACCGGCGAGCGATGACAGGCCGATGACGATCTGGCCCGCCGAGAAGCTCGCCGCAAGCGTCGATTCCCGCCAGCCCGTGTCCTCGAGAATCGGGTCCAGGAGAACCCCGAATGCGTAGTACCAGCAGCCGTAGGTGCAGATGGTCAGGATGCCGAGCAGGCCGATCCCGCGATGGTCGAGGACTCCAGGCGTGGACGTCACCGGGACCGCATGCCAACCATCACGTATCCGTGACGATGCGTTCCATCGACGGGCCGTTGGCGTCGGTGTCACCCCAGTATTCGGGGAGTCGCAGGTAGCCGACCCGTGGCAGCTCTTGGGCGAGTTCGAGTCCTTGGTGCAGCTTCAGGCGCTGAATCGTCCGGATGTGGGTCAAGATCTCATAGAAGACCATCCACAGCGATGCTTCAAGCGAATAACGAAGCTTCTCGGGCGCATCGGGATCGGTCTCGACGCCACGAGGCAAGGTGCTCGTGGCGTACTTCCAGAAATGGGTTGCATGGACGCTGGTGAGATCGGCCCGCAAGACGTCGATGGATTGCTCGGCGACAACGCGCTCGAGCCAGCCGACGCCGACAGCGAGCTTGGTGATGAGGTCGGGCACGGCCCAGAACTGGTCCTCGTCAAGGACTCGGTCCCACTTGCCGTTCGGGCCCATCCGGTGGTCGGCCCAGACGATCGGTTCGGGCACATCGCCATCGGGCCACAGCAGTGCGCCGCACCGTCGAGACGTGAACACCAGCGAGTCCCAGGCCATGTGGGAGATCTGGCGTCGGATCGACCACCACATCCATTCCTTGTCAGGGGAGAGGTCGTCAAGGTCGAGCTGTTCGTCGGTGAGTCCGGCGACTTCGATCTCGGTCCACTCGATCAGGCGCGCGTAGGGCGGCATGAGTCCTGGACCTGGGTCGTCGGGCATCTCGACGATGGATGGGTCGACAGAAGCCATCAGCCGGTCCCGGTTGCGTCGGTGGCGTCGGGTGCTTCGAACGGTTCCGGATCGGCGAAGCGTCGAAGCACGTTGGTGGTCATGCGGGCGGTGTCGTTGTCGTATTCGTTGCGAGCGAGCGATCCGAACCATGAGATCGAACCCACCGAGAACACCGCACCTCCTCCGGCGGTCTCGTAGAAGACGATGTCGGCGCGAACATACGGGTCGGGTGTCGGATACTCGACCGAGCCTTCGAACTCTTCTTTGGTGCGCACCATGTCCGGGCCGAACGTCGTGGCCGATGCCAGCACGACCGCGTGCTCAGGTGACCCGAGTCGAGTGTCGTAGCGATCGACTTCTTGGCCGGCCGCTCCGCCGCCGAGTCCCGTCGTGCCGATTCGGCCATCGTCGAGCTCGACGCCATCCCAGATCCAACTGGCCCGTCCCGACATCGAGTCATCATTGACGTCGAAGTAGGTCGCTTTTTCGAAACCCTGGGCGGCGAAGCCGATGCCTGCGACCTCGTTCGGTGGACGTCCGTTGCGGCGCCACATGCCCCCGTACTCGCCGCCCCAGGCGTGGTAGTTCTCGCCGTCCTCGGTCTGCCAGTTACGCACACCGTCTTCGGCGCGGCGCAGCTCCATTGCCCCTGGCCAGTGATCGCTGAACGCCACCCGCCAGTAGAACCCGTTGCCACCCAAGTACATGAGCCGCCCGCCTTGGCGCTGCCATTCGCAGAGCGCGTCGAGCATCGCCGTCGACCAGTACTCGGGATGCGTGCCGGTGACGATCACTCGGTACGGGGCGAGCGCATCGATGCCCTCCGCGTGGATGTCTTCGTCGCCGATGACGTCGTGGCCGATGTCGCTCCAGTCCAGCCAGGCGTTGATGTCAGTGTCGGGGGTGAAGTTCCATCCGTCGGCACCCGGGCGCAGATTGAGCACGGGGCGCAGTCGTGAGCTGAACATCACGCCGCTGCCGTCGGGATGCTTCTCGTACATCGAGAGCCCGACCTGAGGGTGCGTGCGCACGTACTCGTGCTCGGGTCGCAGGTTGGTGCGGGCCCCGAAGAAGTCGGCCCCATTGATGAGCTGACGGTGGTTGGCGTAGGCGATGTAGCTGGCGTTGGACATGAGCAGCGCAACATCGTTCGTCGCTGCGCCTTGGGCGGGCCGAACGAAGAACGGCACCCGATCAATCTCCGAAGCTTCAGAGCTGGTGGCTTGGGTCACCCGGAAGGCGTAGATGCCGCTCGGCAAGTCGGTCGGTAGATCGAGCTCGAACGTGGTGTCCCAGCCGGCGTCATAGAGATCGTCCTTGTGGAAGTGGACGGCGTCGTACTGGTCGGCGGCGTCGCGCCACCGCTGCTCGTCGCCGGTCCAGCTGGGCCCCGTGATCGCTCGAGTCGGCAGCTGGAACAGTTCGCCGTGGCGGTCATGAGTCGTACACACGATGCGACGCGAGTCCATGTCTCGGGACAGGTCCCAGCGGAGTCGGAGATCATCGAGAGCAAGAGAGACTTCGCCGATGCGCCCATCGAAGTTGGCCTGACCGGCTTGAGTGGCCGCAAGCAGAAGCTCGCCGGCCTGAATTGGGCCCGACGGACCGTCGATGCGGCCGACCGAGATCGATCGTTCGAGCGCATCTCGGCCGGGTGACGCAGATGCGTTTGGCGCCACCGTGACATCGGTTCGTCCAGTGGCGCAGTCGACCGCGATGTCGATCCGATACCAACGGAGCGGGTCGAGCCCCTGTGAGCGAACCGTCACTGCGGTTCCGGCACGTCGAGCGATCACGGCACCGGTGTCGTCGAGGTGCACCGAGATGTCCCCGACGGCAGCGATGTCCTGCGCCTCGCCGGGCTGGGTCGCTCGAAGAGCAAACCGCCAGACAAGTCGCCGAGCGGCCGACAAATCGTCGAGATCTATACGTCCCCATGAGCCAGGCGCGAGCGGCTGATCAACAAGCTGGATGGTCGCCGGCGGAATCGGCGCGACGGCTTCGGCGAACCCCGGTCCGGATCGGGTTGGGTCGCCGCAGCTGATGCGCACGATGTCGATCGTGGCCTCGCCCGGCGAGTGGCTCGACGCTCGCAAACGCACCCGCTCGCCAGCTCGCAACGACCACGGCTCGCAGTAGCCCGTGATCCTTTTTCCCTCAGCTTGTTCGCTCACCGGCCCAGCTTCGCAGCTGGCGCTCTCACCATCCGAACCCCGGATGTTTCAGGCAGCGGTGCGCTCGGGGCGCGGTTGTTCGCGTGCGGGGTCGACCTCGACGCCTTCGATCGTGATTCGGTGCATGAGCCGTCGGTGACCGTGGTAATCGTTGAGCGCGTTGTGCTGGACTGCCCGGTTGTCCCAGATCGCCATCGAGCCCGGGCGCCACTCAAAGCGGGTCGTGAACTCGGGTCGAGCAGCGTGCTCGTACAGGTAACTCAGCAACGGTGCAGATTCTCGATCGGTCCAACCATGGAATCGCAAGGTGAAGGCCAGATTGACGTAGAGGGCGGGTCGTCCCGACAACGGATGCTTGACGATGACTGGATGCACCGCGTCTTGGGTCGCCGCGTCGGAGTTGTTGAACAACCCCTGAGGGTCGGTTCCGAACACGTGGCGGCTTGAGTGATCGGCCCAGAGCCCGAGGAGCATCTCTTGCAGCGCTGGTGACAACGCGTCGTAGGCCGCGTACTGACTGGCGAACATTGTGTCGCCGCCAAGCGGTGGTGTCTCGCGTGCAAACAGGATGGAGCCGAGCGCAGGGATCTGGTCGTAGGAGTGATCGGTGTGCCACGCACCGCCGATGTTTTGCACCTGGTCAGGCTCCTTGCGAACCTCAGCGACCTGGGGGTGGCCCTCGACGGGGGTGAAGAATCGGTTGACGTTGATCTGGCCCCAACGCTCGGCGAACGCGACCTGGTCTGCCGGAGTCAGATCTTGGTCACGGAAGAAGATCACGCCGTGGTCAACGAACGCTTGGTGAATCGTGGCGAACTGGTTGTCATCGATCGATCGCAGATCCACGCCAAGAATCTCTGCGCCTACGGCTGGGCTCGTCGGGATGATCTCCATCTCACGAGCCTAGGACCTGGGCGTTTGTCGATCGGTAGCGGAGGCGAGCGGGAGCGTTGGCGGTGCTCTCAGCTGGCAGACTCGTCGGGCATGGCGATCTACGACCGACCTGATTGGATCCCGCTTCGGGCGGAGGCAGCGATCGACACGCGCCAACCGATCATCGACGCTCACCACCACCTGTGGGACCGGGCCGACAGCACCTACCTTGCCGGCGAGCTGCGAGCCGATGTCGAAGGCTCGCACAACGTGACTCGAACGGTCTTCGTCGAATGCTCGGCCGGTTACGACGCGGACACGCCGCCACACCTCGCTCCCGTTGGCGAGACTCGCTTCGTCGCCGGCGAGGCCGCCACGATGAGCGAGACAAGTCGTGCCCGCATCGGCGCCATCGTTTCCCACGCCGACCTCACGCTCGGCGACGCCGTCGAAGAGGTACTGCTCGCCCACGATGTGGCAGGCGATGGCCTGTTCCGAG
>CALDGN010000337.1 GCA_937942965.1 uncultured Acidimicrobiales bacterium
GTCCATACAGACCCACCCGACACCAGAGACGAACGAGTCCCAGTCCGGATGTCCAGGCCCGTCGATCGGACCGGCTTCGGGGACCGAAGCTTGAGTCGAGAACAACAGCACTGTGTCGCTGGTCGAGGTGTCGCTGTCGACGGTGACCCGGTTGAAGCTGCGGGCGCTCGACTCGGCGATGGCTTGTTGGCAGGCGGCGGCGGTTGCGGCGACATCGGTGAAGACGAAGCCGAGCATGGTCGCCATGTTCGGCGCGATCATGCCGCTTCCCTTGGCGATGCCGACGACGGAGCCGCCCGGGATCCGGGCCGAGGCTCCCTTGGTAAAGGTGTCCGTGGTGGTGATCGCAAGAGCAGCGTCAGGCCAGTCGGTCGGTTCACTTGCGACGAGCGAGCCGAGTGCGGCGACCATGGCGTCGTCATCGAGTGGTTCGCCGATGACGCCGGTCGAACAGACATAGATGTCTTCGGGCGCGATATCGAGCGACGAAGCGAGCGTCTCGACCTGGGCATGCACGGAGGCGGCTCCAGCCGAACCGGTGAACGCGTTGGCGTTTCCGGCGTTGCACACAACGGCTCGAGCGGTCCCCCGCGCAAGGATTTCGCGGCACCAGTCGACGGGGCCCGAGGCGCACTGCGACTGGGTGAACACGCCACCGACGGTTGACCCTTCGGGCAACAGCGCAAGGAAGAGATCGGGGCGACCGGTGTAACGAAGCGCACCGGCGAAGGCGTGCAGTTCGACGCCAGCGACCTCGGGAAGGTCGGGGAACGACTCAGGTGCCAGCGGCGACCGTGGGTACGAGCTCATCGTCCACCCCCAACGTGTTCGGTGCTGCGTGCCAACGCTGTGAGCGACAGCGAACTGAATGTCATGGCTAAATGCCCATGCCGACGAGCGGCAGGCCGGCGGTCTGGTCGAGACCGGCAACGATGTTGGCGCACTGGATCGCGCCGCCCGAGGCGCCCTTGACGAGATTGTCGAGCGCTGCGATGGCTATGACAGTGCCCGTGCGGTCGTCGTAGCGGGCGGTGATGTGGGCGCTGTTCGATCCGAGCGTCGCCTTGGTCGACGGTGGCCGTTCGCTGACGACGATGAAGGGCTCGTCGGCGTAGGTATCGGCGAAGACCTGCAGCAGGTCATCGGTCGACGTCACTCCGCTGGGGCGGGCGTAACAGGTGGCGAGGATGCCGCGATTCATCGGGGCGAGGTGCGGCGTAAACAACACGGGCGAACCATCGAGGTTCTGCTCCAGCTCGGGCGTGTGGCGGTGGCTGAGCAGGCCATACGCCGAGAAGTCCTCGTCGACGGCGCAGAAGGTCGTGTTCGGCTTCGGCGCCCGGCCAGCACCCGACACCCCACTGGCGGCGTCGACGATGATGCCCATCGACTCGATCACACCGGCTCGCAGCAGCGGCGCCAGTGCCAGCGTGGCGGTGGTCGGGTAACAGCCCGGAACGGCCACATGTTGCTTGGTTGCGAGTTCGTCGCCGAACAGTTCGGGCAGGCCGTAGGCGAAGCGCTCGATGAGATGCGGCACCACGTGTGGCACCTCGTACCACTTCTCGTAGACCGCAGGATCTTTGAGGCGGAAGTCGGCCGAAAGGTCGATCACGTGATCGACCTCGTCGATCAGGCCGGCCACGATCTCTTGACTCGCACGATGGGGCAGGCCGGCGAAGACGATGTCCATGTCAGCGAGCGGAGCGTCTTCGAGCCGCACGTAGGCCATGTCGCCATACGCTGCGGCCAGTCCGGGATACAGCGCGGTCACGGGCTGCCCTGCCTGGGTGTCGCCGGTCACGGCAACGACGTCCATGTTCGGATGCGCGGCGAGAAGGCGCAGCAACTCGGCCCCGGTGAATCCGGATGCGCCAACAATGCCAACCTTCAACTGCTGTTCACTCACCGCATGAATATACAGATCAATGAATGATCATGCAATGAGTTCTTGTGGATTCGAGATCCCTAGAACCGACAACGGGCCGTGCCTACTCTCGTCGCGTGACCGACGGACAGCCCGCTAGGAAATCTCGCCGCCGCTTTCTGGGCGGCATTGCTGCAGCGGCAGCGGTCGGCGGAACGGGTATTCGGTCCGCCGAAGCAACGGCCACGGGCCCGAGTCGGCGACTTCGCAGCATCTCCCATCGGTTGTCGAACGTTGGAACGGCCCAGTCTCAGCGTCTCGCCGACGCGATGCGCATACGGGCGCGGGCCGCGGACCTTGCCAGTGCAACCGAACCGCCACCGCACGTCGCCAACACCGATGAACGTTCGGATCTCGGCTACGCGATGTCGTTCACCAAGGGCTTGCCCCACAACCCTGAGACAGGCCTCGTCGAACGCAAAGCTGACTTCGAAAGTTTCGTCGCTGCGATCGACTCTGGCGAGCGGGATGACATCCGACGTCTCCCGCACGGGCCCACCAACGCGTTTCGTACCGTCGACGGCACGGCCACCGTTCGCGGTTGGGAGACGCCAGCGGCTGGCCATTGTTTCAACCTGGTTGGGCACGACCCTCAGTCACTAACGATGCCGCCAGCGCCGCGTGCCGGCTCAGCAGAACTCGTCGGCGAGCTCGCAGAGGTCTACGCACAGGCGGCGCTTCGCGACATGCCGCTTACGTCGCTACGCCACGACGCCGCCGGCAACGCCGCTCGCGACCAGATGATCGAGGCCATGGCTGCACTCCCTTGGTTCGACGCCGACTTCGCCTTGCGAGAAGCTCGCGTCGGGCCAGCCGCAGCCCGCCGTCGAACTGAACTTTCGCTGCAGTCCGCGTTCCGAGGTCTCAGCCGCGGCGAGACCACTGGGCCCTATCTCTCTCAGCTCCTCCTCGTTGGTTCTTCGAACGGTTCTCGGGATGCCTACCAAGGGCTGATCGACTACGGCGCCCAGACCATCGATCAACGAGTGCGACAGCTTGCACCGATCGACTACATGACGAGTTGGGACGAATGGCTCGACGTGAACGAAGGGCTGTCCCCCGCTGCTGGCGAAGCGACGACCGGCGCTCGCCGCTTCATCACGACGGGTCGCGATCTCGCCACCTACGTCCACACCGATGCGCTCTACCAGGCGTACCTCAACGCCTGCCTCGCGCTCGTGTCGAATGGCATCGGCCTCGACCCGTCGCTCCCCTATCGCCAAGACGATGCCAAGGACCATCAGCAGGGGTTCGTCCTCTACTCACTACAGCAGGTGCTCTCGTTGCTCGGCGAGGTCTCGGATCGAGCACTCCGGACCGTGTTCTTCCAGAAGTTCAATGTGCATCGCCGCCTCCGCCCGGAAGCGCTCGCGGCTCGTATCGACAAGGCGGATCTGCTGGACATCGCCGAGATCAGCGATATGGCCGACCAGCTCGGCGGCTCCTCGATCGGTGATCGCGTTCGCCAAATCACCCGCAACGCATCGGGAACCGAGTCGATGCTTCTCCCGATGGCCTATGCCGAAGGGTCACCGATGCACCCTTCGTACGGTGCGGGCCATGCGACGGTTGCCGGTGCGTGTGTGACCATCCTCAAGACCTTCTTCGACCACACGCGACCGTTCGACGCCACCGGTGATGCCGCAACCGCGTTCGTGCCGACTACCGACGGTTCGCAGCTTGCATTGGTCGACGTGTACGACGCAGCCGGAAATCCGGCCTCGCTAACGGTCGAAGGCGAGCTCAATAAGCTGGCAGCGAACATCGCCATTGGGCGGAACTGGGCCGGCGTGCACTACTTCACCGACTACTGGGAATCGCTCCTGCTCGGCGAACAGGTAGCGATCCAGTTTCTCCGTGAGCACCTACTCACGCTCCCCGAGCAGCCGCAGCTTCGCGTCCCACGATTCGACGGTTCACGCCTCTGGCTCTAACGCCGCAACGACAGAGACACGAAGGTTCGGTAGTGTCTGGCGAGCGGTCCGAAGCCGACGGCATGCCATTCGAGTGGCCCACTGCACCCGGGAAGGGGCACACGATGGCCAAGAAGAAGAGCGACAACTACGACTGGCTCGACAAATACTCGACCGACCCTCGCGACCTGCCGTTCTTGGACGTAACGCAACGGCACCAGGACCGCCAACAACGCAACACCAACCGCGACGCGCACGACCGCGAGAACGACGGCCTCAACATGGCAGGTGCGGGTACGAGCACCACCGGCCTCTACGACGAGTTCGTCTTCGACGGCTCTCGAGGCTCGGATTCCTCGGCGCCACCGCCGCCGCTGCATGGACCGTTCGGTCATCGCACCGCAGCGCCCCCGCCTGCAGAGCCCGTCGCCCCAGGGCAGCCGCCGCCACCAGCACCACAACGGTCGCGCCGGCGAGTCCCCGTTCCTGTCAGCGCACCCGAAACAAGTCTGTTGCAACGGTTGCGCGAGATTCCCCTCGGCGTATTCGTCCCGCTCCTCTTCGGCGCGATCTTCGTCATCACGAGCCTCAGCGATCGGGCGGATACATCACCGGCGATCACGACGCCGGCGCCTGCGGCAGTAGGCACGGGAACACCGATACTCACGCTGGGCCCCGGCGATTGCTTCCTTGCTCCGCCCGCACTGGGCAGCTCCCGAGTCGATGTGCGCAATTGCAGCCAGCCTCACGGAGGCGAAGTCATTGCCTTGGTCAGCGGCGACCTCGGCGAGGCACTCCAAGAGTGTCTGGTGATCGAACGCGGACTCGACCGGGCCGCCGTGGACCGCCTACCCGAAGACGCCGTCTTTACCCTGCTCCTGCAGCCACCTGACACCCGGTGCGTCGTCATCAGTCGAAGCACCTCGTTGATCGGGTCCGTGGCCGTTCCCGGCTGAACACCGTCTGGTCTTGTAACGTCGCCGACCGACGAGGGCGAGCGGATTCGCTCTCGATGGTCAGGGGGACCAGCGAGCCATGGCGAAGAACGGCGACGACATCTATTCGTGGCTCGATGAGCACTCGACGGATCCGCGTCAACCCTCGCCGGCGGCTTCGACAGACCCCGCACCGTCTCCGCCGGTGACCCCCGACGCCCCTCTTCCACCGCCGCCACCTTCTCTTTCGGTCAACGTGGCGACGCAGGCACCGCACCGTTGCATCATCGAGAGCCCGTCGGGCCAGCTCGTCGGCTCGATCCTCGATTGACGCCGACTCGCTCGGGCCCCAGGCCGAGCAGGCCCGGGTTCCCGCAACTCGATTCGAGGGCCGCACCCAAATCGCTCGGCCGGGCGAGAGCATGCCGATAGCCTCGGTGATCGCATGAGCAGTTACGACGACCTCGCCTCCCAGGCGCTCGCTGAGATCGAGCAAGCCGACGGCGTCGACGCGCTCGACGCGCTTCGGCCCGCGATCTTTGGCAAGAAGGCGCCACTGACCGAAGCCAAGAAGGGCCTCGGTCAGCTTGAGCCTGACGAGCGCAAAGAAGCTGGCCAAGCGCTCAACGCAGCGCGCCAACAGGTCGAGGCTGCGTTCGATGAACGCCGCGCTGGTCTTGCGGCTTCGGCTCGGGCCGAGGCACTCGAGGCTGAGCGCATGGACCTGACCGAGCATTTGGGTGCCACGGCGGGTGGCCATGCCCACATCGTTACCCAGACCCGAGATCGCCTCGAAGACATCTTCATCGGCATGGGCTACTCCATCGCCGAAGGCCCCGAGGTTGAGACCGCTTGGTACAACTTCGAAGCCCTGAACATCCCCGAGTGGCACCCCGCCCGCGGCAGCTTCGACACCATCTTCGTGAACCTCGGCGAGCCCGAAGAAGTCATGCTGCGCAGCCACACATCTCCGGTGCAGATCCGCACGATGGAGAACCAAGAGCCGCCGATCTACATCGTGTGTCCGGGCCGCGTGTACCGCACCGATACCGCCGACGCGACCCACCTGCCGGCGTTCAACCAGATCGAAGGCCTCGTCATCGACAAGGGCATCACCCTTGGCGATCTGGCCGGCACGATCGATCAGTTCGTCAAGGCGCTGCTCGGCCCGGACCTTGAGACTCGCCTGCGCCCGTCGTACTTCCCGTTCACCGAACCGTCGGCAGAGTTCGATATCCGTGGCGCCGATGGCTCATGGCTTGAGCTCGGCGGCTGCGGCATGGTGCATCCGAACACGCTGCGGGCATGCGGCATCGACCCCGAAGAGTGGCAGGGCTTTGCCTTCGGGTTCGGTATCGACCGCCTGGCGGTCATGCGCTACCAGACCGACGATCTCCGCGAGTTCGTCAACAACGACGTCCGCTTCCTGAAGCAGTTCTGAGGTACGTGACATGAAGGTCCTCCTTTCCTGGCTTCGCGAATTCGCCCCGGACATCGACGGTGACCCCGTTGAGCTGGGCGAAGAGATGAGCGCGCTCGGCCTTGCGGTCGAAGACATGACGATCACCGGCGAAGGCCTCGACGGCATCGTCTTGGCCAAGGTGCTCGATCTGCGCCCCCACCCCGACGCCGACAAGATTCAGCTCGTCGACGTCGACATGGGCGACGGCGAAGCGCTGCAGGTCTGCTGCGGCGCATTCAACATGTCGGTCGGCGACCTGATCCCGTTCGCCACGATCGGCACGGTCATGCCCAACGGCATGGAGATCGCTCAGCGCAAGCTGCGGGGCGAGATGTCCAACGGCATGTGCTGCTCCGCCGCCGAGATGGGTATGGGCGAAGACCACGACGGGATCATGTTGCTCACCAACACGATCGACACGGGCGCCACTCCCCTCGGCACGCCGATCACCGAAGCGCTCGGCATGGAGCGCGATGTTCTCTGGGATCTCGAGGTCAACGCCAACCGCCCCGACGCCATGTCGGTCGCCGGCGTCGCCCGCGATCTCGCAGCCACCCTCGGTGTGCCTTTCGCGTTCCCCGAGCACACCTACACCCCTGGCTCCGGGCTCGTCACCGACGAAGCCAAGATCGAAATCATCGACCCGTCGCTGTGCGGGCGCTTCCTGGCTCGCACAATCCACGGCGTCGAGATCGGCACATCGCCGCTGTGGATGCAGCAACGGCTGACCGCGCTTGGCATGCGTCCGATCAACAGCGTGGTCGACATCTCGAACTACGTAATGCTCGAACTCGGCCAGCCGAACCACACCTACGACCTCGACACGGTCCCGGGTGGACACATCCGCGTGCGTCGCGCCCACGAGGCTGGCGAGACGATCACCACGCTCGACGGCGTCGAACGTTCGCTGATCGCAAGCGATGGCGTCATCGCGGACGGCTCCGACCGCGCCATCGGCATCGCCGGTGTCATGGGCGGCCTCGACACCGAGATCGGTGACACGACGACATCGGTGCTCCTCGAGATGGCGTGGTGGGATCCACCGAGCATCTCGCGCACCATCAAGCGACTGAACCTGCCGAGCGAGGCAGGCACCCGCTACCGCCGCGGCGCCGACTGGGGCGAGAACATGGTCCGCGCCGTCGACCGCTTCTGCCAGCTCATCGGCGAGGCCGGAGCGACGACCGCGACTGGCACGATCGACGAACACGGCACGACGCCCGATCGCGCTCCCCGCCCCGTTCGCATCGCTCGGGTCAATGGCATCCTCGGCACCGATCTGAGCGCTACCGACATGCAGGGCCACCTCGAAAGCATCGGCTTCGACGTGTCCGACGTCAGCGACGACTCGATGCAGGTCACCGTGCCGACCTGGCGATGGGACACCGAAACCGAGACCGACATCGCCGAAGAGGTCGGCCGCATGTACGGCTTCGAGACCATCACCAAGACCGTCCCTAAGCCAGAGCAGAACGGTGCGCTTACTCCGTACCAGGCTGACCGTCGTGCGGTTCGTTCCGCACTCGTCGGTGCCGGCTGCAGCGAGATCCAGCCGATGCCGTTCCTGGCCCCGGGCGACCTCGCTCGCGTCGGCCTGCCCGAAGACGGCGTCACGCTGACCAACCCGCTCGTGCACGAAGAATCGGTGCTACAGACCTCGTTGCTGCCAAACCATCTCAAGGCTGTGGCCTACAACCAGTCACACCGCTCCGGGCCGGTGCGCCTGTTCGAGGTTGCTCGTGTCTTCTTGCCATCGGGCGAGGATCAGCTGCTTCCTGACGAACGCGAGCATCTCGCCGTGATCATCAGCGAAGCCGAAGCACCAGCTGCGGTCGAGATGCTCGACATCCTCGATCGCACCCTGGCGCTCCCCAATGTTCAACTGCGCCCTTCGACGCCGGCTGGCATGCACCCGACCCGCAGTGCGGACGTCGTGATCGCCGGCAAGGTCCGCGGCCACGTCGGCGAGGTCGACCCAGCCGTCGCCGAGGCCTACGGCGTCGCCGGACGCGCCGCCTGGATCGAACTCGACTTGGGTTCGATCCTCGACGGCCCGCATGGCAACCGCAAGTACTCGCCGATCAGCAAGTTCCCATCAAGCGATCTTGATTTGGCGTTCGAGGTTCCCGACACCGTGACGGCGGCGAACATTCTTGGCGCCCTTCGCAAGGGCGGCGGCAAGCAACTCGTCGATGCCCACCTGTTCGACACCTATCGAGGCACCGGCGTGGCCGAAGGCGCACGCAGCCTTGCGTTCCGCCTGCGCTTCCAAGCATCGGATCGCACCCTGACCGACACCGAACTGGCCGAGCTTCGCGACGCCTGCATCGCTGCCGCCCAGAAGCAAAAGGGCGTCACGCTCCGCGGCTAGCCCTCAACGGCTACCGACCAGCGAGACTACGTCCAGCGGGCGTATTCCTCGTCGAGAAGCTGCGGCATGACCTCGAAGCTGCGCAACAACCGATCGACATCGGCGAGTCGTTCGCCCTTGGCCTGAAACCACT
>CALDGN010000338.1 GCA_937942965.1 uncultured Acidimicrobiales bacterium
AGGTCAAGGGGATCCGGCTTGTCCCGGGCGATCACCCGGTGCAAGGCAAGGTCAACGGTCGAACGGTCCTGATCACCCCGGACAAGGTGAAGAAGGCGTAACGGCAACGTCGAAACCACTACCGTGGGAGGCCTCAACGTCGCGGCAAAGGGGCAGCGACAAAGAGGGGGAAGACGCAATGACTGATATCAGCGACGTGCCTGTCGGGGACATGGACACGAAGATGAAGCTGGCCACAGATCCTTCGATCTGGGCCGAAGGCGGCCCGGTCGAGGACTGGACCACCGACTACGACATTCGCGACCAGGCCTATGTCGACAACCCGGTTCCGATCTGGGCCGAGATGCGCTCGAAGTGCCCCGTGGCCCACACCGACCGATTGGGTGGGAGCTGGAACCCGACCCGCTTCGACGACCTTCGCGAGCTCGCCA
Organism: uncultured Acidimicrobiales bacterium; assembly: GCA_937942965.1. Classification (GTDB taxonomy): domain Bacteria; phylum Actinomycetota; class Acidimicrobiia; order Acidimicrobiales; family UBA10347; genus UBA10347. Next base: position 432 of record CALDGN010000338.1, read on the forward strand.
AGATGACCGACGAGCTGAGCTCGCGTCAGCCGCTCGTCATGCCGCCAGCTCCCAATGCCCCTGAGCTGTCGCGCTACGAGCAGATGATCTCTGCTGCTCCGATTACGGCTGACCCACCGATGCACGGCTGGACCCGACGCATGCTGCTTCCGGCGTTTGCGCCTCGAGCCGTGGCCCAGTACGGGGCCCATACCGAAGAGCTCTGCCACTCGCTGATCGACGGGTTCATCGAGTCGGGCCGCTGCGACGGCGCCGTCGACTACTCCCAGCAGATCCCTCCCCGCGTGATCGCCCACATGATCGGCGTCGACCCTGGTATGGCCGACCAGTTCGTGATCTGGGTCAACGACCTGCTGGGCGAGGGCCTCACCGACCCGGTGCGCCGCATGAAAGCTCGCGATGAGCTCATCGGGTTCATCACCGGCGAGGTCGAGAAGCGTCAGACCGATCCTCAAGAGGATCTGCTGACCGAGCTGCTCTTCATGGAACTCGACGACCCCGAGGCCAAGATCACCCCACAGGTCGTCGTCGGCATCACGAACCTCTTGATCGTTGCCGGCATCGACACGACCTGGAGTTCGATCGGCTCTGCCCTCTGGCATCTGGCAAACAACCCGGCCGACCGCCAGCGACTGCTCGATGAGCCCGAGCTGCTGCCAATCGCGATCGAAGAGTTCTTGCGCTTCTATGCGCCGGTCACGATGGCTCGTATCGCCGAAACCGACGTCGAATACGGCGACGTGCACATCAAGTCAGGGGACAAGGTTCTGATGAACTTCCCTGCGGCGTGCCACGACCCCGAACAGTTCGAAAACCCTGACGAGTTCATCATCGACCGGGCGAAGAACCGCCACATCGCGTTCGGCTCAGGTATTCATCGCTGCGCCGGATCGAACCTTGCTCGCCTCGAGATGACCACCGCGGTTCGCGTGTGGCTTGAGCGCATCCCCGAGTTCACGCTTCGCGATGGCGAAGAGATGAAGTGGGCGGGCGGACAGGTCCGCGGCCCACGCTTGATGCCTATGCAGTTCCCCGCCGGTCAGACTCGCTGAGCTAGCTCGTTACGGACTACTAGTAGGGCGACTCGTAGGGGTCGTTGGGAACGCCGGCCGGCGCGATCTCAAGTGATCGGGCTTCGGCTTCGATGATCCATTCACCTTCGGTCTCGATGTAGGGGACCGCAGGCGGGATCCATACAACGTCTGCGGTGACCCAGGTGTCGTTCTCAAGCGGCGCCCCGGTGTTACGCAGAGCGACCTGCAGCGGTATGCCGTCGGCCGCGCAACAGCTCACGCTGAATCGAGTGAGGCGGAACCCGTCCGGGATGGCGGGATCGTTGACGACGAGGCCCTCGAGGCGCACGACGCGATCCTCGAGGCTGCGTTCTTCGTCCCAGACGGCGCGGTCCAAGAAGTCGAAGACGCGCATCTCGACCAGACCTGTTTCGGGCAACGGTTCGAATGGGTTGTTCTGCTGGGTCGGGACGTAGGCGTCGACTCGATCAGCAGCTGCAGCACCCAAGCCAGTCGGGGCGACCGAGAGCAAGACGACCAGTGGCAGGATCAGCATCCAACCGATGCTGGGCGCAACGGAACGGGTCGCCGTATCGGGGGCGTCGCGTTCTTCGTTGATGGCACGGAAGCACTCGATGCCGCCGAGAAACAGCAACATGATGGTGGCGAGAATGAGCGGCCAGCGCATGCGTTGCTGCACAAACCAGCCGAAGCCGCCGGTCCAGAGCAGACGGCCGAGTACGACGCCGAGGCACATCATGATCGCGCCGCGTCCGAGACGGTTCACAACAGCACCTGTCCGATGACAACGGCCGAGGCGACGGCGACGAGCAGGGTCACGGGGGCAAAGATAGCTGCGAACCGGCGTCCGAATACGCCGGCATGCATGGCCACGAGCTTGAGGTCGATGACGGGCCCGACGACGAGGAAGACGAGCCGTGACGTGAGCGAGAACTGCGGAAGACCGGCGGCGACGAACGCATCGGCTTCGGAGCAGATCGAGAGCAGAATCGCCAGCGCTGCGAACATGAGGATCGACAACAGTTCGTTGTCGGCGACGACGTCGAGTGCGCTGCGGGGCACGATCAACTGCAGCGTCGCCGCAGCCATAGCGCCCAGGACCAAGTAGCCGCCAGCGTGCACGAGGTCTCGTGCGGCGACGTCGATGAACTCGGACCAGCGCGAACCCTCGTGCTCATGCTCGTGGCGGAGCTGGGCGAGGAGTGATTCGTCGTTGCGTCGTGCCCACCAGGAGCCGACGGCCATTGCCGCGATCAGTGATGCCAGGAAGCGGGCCAGTACGAGGCGCCCCTCGCCAGGGAAGGCGACGGCGGTTGAGATGAGGACGACAGGGTTGATGGCAGGCGCCGCGAGCAAGAAGGTCAGTGCAGCCGCTGGGGGCGTGCCGGCAGAGACGAGGCGGCCAGCGATTGGCACGGAGCCGCATTCGCATCCGGGAAGGGCCATGCCGGCGAGACCGGCTGAGGGAACCGCGAAGAGCGGTCGTTTCGGGACGAATCGCTCGACAAGGTCGGGGGAGACGAACGCGGCAATGAGGCCGCTGATGACGACGCCGAGGACCAAGAACGGGACAGCCTGGACGCAGACCGAGACGAAGAGGGTCGCCCACAGGCGGACCGTCTCGCCCTCGAACCAGCCAATCCGATTGCGCAGCAGGAGAGCGGCAAAGATCGGTAGCAGCAAGCTCCACGGTCCCAGCGCGAACCGGCCAGTGCCATGCGCGTGATCGTGCCCATGGTCGTGATCGTGGTCGTCGTGCGAGTGATCATCATGGCGATGATCGAGCAACGCGTGCCGGTCGTCGGCCGCTGCCCCTTCGCCGGTTGGATTCACAAGGTCACCTTACGGCAGGGCATACCCAAAGTTGAGGGCAGGTCGATGACTCAACGAGCATCGAACGACGCCGATGATCCGAGGATCGCGGACCGCAGCTGCTCGAGTATCGAACCGCGTCGTTCATCGGCTTTGCCGGCACGCCAACACACGTGATGACCGCCGTGGCTGCGCTGCACGATTGGGCCCACGGGGACGAGCAATCCGCGTTCGACCATGTCGCTGAGCAGGTGCTGCCATCCGAGCGCGATTCCGTTGCCGGCGAGGGCTTCTTGGATGACCGTGGGATAGGCGTTGTAGCGAAGCCGAGGCTCGGCCGGCCGTGCAGAGCTGCCTGCTTCGATGAACCACTCAGGCCAGGTCATGTTGGGACGGCCTACGTCGTCGATGTGGAGGAGCGTCTTGTCGACCAACGCTTCGGGCGTGGTGTCCGGTGTGAGCGCCAACTCGGCCGCAAGTGTCGGTGACGCGAACGGGCGTACGGCTTCGCGAAAGAGCAACGTCGAGTCCCATCCGTCCCATTCGCCTGTCCCGGGAACGATGGCAAGATCCCAATCGCCGGCTTCAAGCTCATCGCTTCGTTCGAAGATCCGAAGCCGAATCTCGGTGTCAGCGGCCGCTTCGAGTTGGTCGAGTAGCGGCACGACCCACGTGGTGGCCATTGCCGGTTGCACGGCGAAGACGAATGAGTTCGCTTGTTCGTCGAGATCGGCGAGCGCTCGTTCGAGACCCGCAAAGGCCGCATCGACGGCATCGGCGAACGCTCTGCCCTTCGCCGTGAGCGCGAGCTGACGCCCGGACCGCTCGAAGAGCGCCAGGTCGAGTTCTTCGGCCAAAGCCGCCATATGGCGAGACACGGCGGGCTGGCTCACTTCGAGATCCCGAGCGGCAGCCGTGAAGTCACCCGCGTGCGCAACTGCGTCGAAGACGGCGAGTCGGTGGAGCTGAGGAATGCGTCGGACGAGGTCTCGCATCCGCTAACCCTAGTAACAACAACACC
>CALDGN010000339.1 GCA_937942965.1 uncultured Acidimicrobiales bacterium
TGGCGAAGATGCTCGACGACGATGTGCTGACGACCGAGCACGGCCGCCGCAACTTCCTCGCCTCGACGGGCATCCCGATGTCCGAGGTCATCGACTGGCACCTGCTCCACCTCGGTGTCGCGATGACCAGCCGCATTCAGACGACGCCAGCGAAGTAACCCAATGAGCGAACTGCAGGAAAGCGCTCCCCCAACGGGCGGAGAGCCGTCGACGACGGCCGACAACAAGGCGCTCGTCGCGGGCGGCTCTGTTCTCGCGCTTGCGATGTTCGCTGCCAACGGCGGCAACTACCTGCTCAACGTTTTCCTCGGACGCTGGTTGACCCCACCCGAGTTCGCAGACGCGAACCTGATGGTCACGCTCATGCTGCTCGTGACGGCAATCGCCGTCAGCCTGCAGCTGATCGCGGCCCGCTTCGCCGGTATCCATGCGGTCTCTGGAACCGAAGCCGATACCCGGGCAATGGCCCGCAGCCTCGAACGCTGGGCCGCAATCGGCGGCGTCGGGTTCGCCTTGCTGCTCGGCGCCGGCGCCCCGATGTGGGCGGACCTATTCAACGTCGAGTCGTCATGGCCCTTCATCATTCTCGGCATCGGCATGCCCGCCTATCTCGTGCAGGCGGTCGGCCGAGGCGTCTTGCAAGGCCAACTCGAGTTCCGCGCACTCGCCGGAACCTTCGTCAAAGAGATGATTGTTCGAGTCGTGCTCGGCATCGGCCTCGTCGCTGCCGGGTTCGGAGTGATCGGTGCGACCGCAGCACTGACCGCCTCGTTCATCGCCACCTGGATCGCCGTGAAGATGGCGCTCGGCTGGTCAGGCGAAGACAAGGTTCGTGCCCCGATCAGTCGCGAGGTGCTCGCCTACGCCGGCCCCGTCGGCGTGCTGCTCCTCGGTCAGATCATTATCAACAACGGCGACGTCTTGATCTCCAAGCAAGGACTTGAACCAACCGAAGCTGGCATCTACGCCGCCGTCGCCCTGGTCGGCCGAGCCGTGTTCTTCCTGTCTTGGTCGGTCGCAACCACGATCTTCCCCGCCGCAGCCCAACGTGAAGAAGCCGGCGAAGAGTCGAACGGACTGCTCTATGCCGGACTTGCGGCTGTCGCCGTCCTCGGCGTCTGTGCCGTCATCGGCGCCCGCTTCCTGGGCGGCACCGTGCTCGGTCGAGTGTTCGGCGAGGAGTACGCCGACGTGTCGAGCCAGCTTGCGCTCTACGCACTCGCCACTGCGGTCTTCGCGATGGCGAACCTGATCGTCTCGCACTATCTCGCGCTCGGCCATCTCCGAGAAGCCCTGATCATGCTCGTCGGAGGCGGTGTGCAGACGACCCTGCTTCTGCTCGCCGACCGCACGATCGATGACCTCATCCAGGCCCAGGTGATCGCCATGTTCATCCTGTTCGCCGCAATCTTTGCCAGCCACGGAGCGCGCACCCTGCGGTTCGCTCCACTCGCTCGAGGAGCAGCACCATCATGATCTCTAGCCACCTTCCCGCCTACCGAGCGTGGGCGGAGACGCCACTCACCGAGCGGCCGAGGTACTCCGTGGTGATCCCGGCATACAACGAGTCGGAACGCATCTTGCCGACCGTTGGCGCCATCGCTGTGCACATGAGCTCGCTCGGTGAACCATGGGAGCTCATCGTCGCCGATGACGGCTCAACCGACGAGACCGTCGACCTGCTTCAGGGTCTCGGGCTGGTGAACCTCAACGTGCTGATCGCAGACAAGAACGGCGGCAAGGGCAGCGCTGTCCGCCGCGGCATGTTCGCCGCCCGCGGCGACATCCTGCTGTTTGCCGATGCCGACCAGAGCACACCGATCGAGCAGTTCGCCGACCTGTTGACCGCAATCGAAAGCGGCCACGACGTTGCCATTGGTTCCCGAGCCGCCGAAGGCGCCGAGGTGACCAACAAGTCGCTCGCTCGCAAGGTCTTCAGCAAAGGCCTGAACTTGCTCGTCCGCTACGGCTTCGGCGTGCCGTTCGCCGACACCCAGTGCGGCTTCAAGATGTTCACGGCCGAAGCGGCGGATCAGCTCTTCACCCACCAGATCGTCGATCAGTTCTCGTTCGATCTCGAGATCTTGTACCTGGCGCAGAACCGGTTCGCCCTGTCCGTTGCTGAGGTCCCCGTCGAATGGATCGACGCGCCGGGATCCACCGTCGACGCAACCAAGGTTGCCATCGAGTTCCTTCGCGACATGGCCCAGATCAAGTGGTACGACCTGCGCGGCCAGTACGCGACCGCAAACCACGTGCGGCCGGCGTCGCCTGAAGCCGCGACCGCACTCGCTTCCTAAGACCTTCCCCTCAGCCCACCGTACGCACACCACACCTCCGAGGAACACATCATGCGACTCGTCACTGAACGATCCGGAACCGAACATCCCGAGCTGGTCCTCGACGGCCGCTTCGACGCCTTCGAAACCGAGAAGTTCCGAACCACCGCCGACGAGATCCTGGCCAGCGGGGTCACCAATCTGTCCGTCGACTTGAGTGACGTGATCTTCGTCGACTCATCGGGGCTTGCCGAGTTGGTCCGCACCATGAAGCACTGCCGCGAGAATGGC
>CALDGN010000340.1 GCA_937942965.1 uncultured Acidimicrobiales bacterium
ACCACGGGTACCTTCGCCGAGGACCGGGACATGCTGCGCCGCATGGTCGACATCGCCGGGGCCCACATGGAACGCACCGGCGTCGACCTGCTGTGGGGGACGGCCAACCTGTTCTCACATCCCCGGTACCAAGCGGGCGCGGCCACGAACCCCGACCCCGAAGTCTTCGCCCGGGGCGCTGCGCAGGTGTGCGAAGCGCTCGATGCCACTCACCGGCTCGGCGGCGAGAACTACGTGCTGTGGGGCGGTCGCGAGGGTTACGAGACGTTGCTCAACACCGACATGACCCGAGAGCTGGAACAGATGGCCACCTTCCTGAGGCTCGTCGTCGAGCACAAGCACGCCATCGGGTTCGAGGGTGCGATCCTGCTCGAGCCCAAGCCGTTTGAGCCGACGAAGCACCAGTACGACTTCGACGTCGCTGCCTGCCATGCGTTCATCGAGCGCCATGGCTTGGTCGGCGAAGTGCACGTCAACATCGAGGTCAACCACGCGACGCTCGCCGGCCACGACTTCGCTCACGAGATCGCGGCTGCCTTCTCGGCCGGCATCTTCGGTTCGATCGACGCGAACGCCGGCGACGATCGCCTTGGCTGGGACGTCGATCGTTTCCCGGTCTCGGTCGAACAGATGACGCTCGGCATGTACGAGATCCTCAAAGGCGGCGGCTTCACCACCGGCGGCCTGAACTTCGACGCCAAGCTGCGTCGTCAGTCCATCGCTCGGGACGACCTGTTCCATGCCCATATCGGCGGCATGGACACCATGGCGCACGCACTCATTTGTGCTGCTGACCTGATCGAATCCGAAGCGCTGTCGTCCGTCGTAGCCGAGCGTTATGCCGACTGGTCGGGCGAGCTTGGTCAGTCGATTCTTGAGGGCAACGTCACGTTGGCTGGCCTACGGGATCGCGCCGAGACTGCGCCTGACGCCGTTCGTGCCTCAGGTCGACAGGAACGGCTCGAGAACCTGGTTGCTCGTTCGATCGACGTCGCTCGTTAACAACGAACGGCCACGATCGCGATGTTGTCCTGGCCACCGGGGTGCCCGTCGACGCCGTCGAGGGCGCGCTGGGTGATCTCGGCGGCGGCTCGTCGGGGCTCGCCGCCGGAAGCCTCGACGATCTGCGCGATGTGATGAGGCCGAAGTGACGTCTCACGATGCCGGTAGTGGCATTCGTCGACGCCGTCGGTGAACGCCAACACCATGTCGCCTGGCTGCGTCTGGAACGAGAACGCGACGGGCTCGGCATCATCGCCCGATGCGCTCACGTAACGGTGGTTGCGCGGGTTCTCAGGCGTGGCGTCATGGCTCCCTCCGACGATCACGAGCGAGGCATCGCCGATCGACCAGCCGAAACCAGCACCGCGATCGCTGTCGTGCACCGCCACCAGTAGGGCAGTCTCGGAACCAGTCCGGGCCGGCTGGCCGATAGCGGCGAGGAGCAGCAAGAGCTCGTCGCTGCTCGCCGGAAGCCCCTGGGCCCATCGCTCGTGCAGCCGCTCGATCAGACGGTGACTCGATTCGGGCCCGAAGTGAGCGTCGGCAACCGCAATGCCCGTGCGACCCCCATCGGTCACCACGCACAGCGCGTCCTCGTTCAACGTGTCGGGGTCGTCCTTGAACACAAGACTTGGCGAGTCAGGATCAGCTCCGACACTCATCGCTGCGGCGACCCGATCGGTGATCGAATACGCAGCGACGGATCCGTAGTGCTGATGGTCGTGTCCGAGCAGGCACAGCGATGGCACGCGGTGACGGTAGCGGCAGGTCATCATGGGGGAGTGAACGACTGGCGTATCGTCGAAGATGACCTTCAGGGCCACGAGATTCGAGCACTGCTACAACTGCACATGCAGCACATGCTCGACAGCTCACCCGAAGGAAGCACCCACTTCCTCGACATCGATGGCCTGCGTCGGCCCGATGTGACCTTCTGGTCCATCTGGGACGGCGAGCAGTTGGCCGGATGCGGCGCTCTACGCGAGCTCGACCCAAGGCACGGCGAGCTCAAGTCGATGCGAACGGCTCCGGAGCATCTCGGTCGTGGGGTCGGCCGCACACTGCTGACCTTCATCGTCGAACAGGCTCGGGCCCGTGACTATCAACAGGTGAGCCTCGAAACGGGCTCCGCGCCTGCGTTCGACGCGGCCCTGCATCTCTACGTCTCGTTCGGGTTCGAACCGTGCGCGCCGTTCGCTGACTATGTCGAAGACCCGTTCAGCCGGTTCTTCACGCTCGCCCTATGAGTGGGCAAGGGCCGATCGAGGTCATTGGATGTCACGCTGCGGGGGAGATCGGCGACGTGATTGTCAGCGGCGTCGAACCTCCGCCGGGCAACACCGTTTGGGAGCAGTCCCGGTGGATTGACCAAGACCAAAGCCTGCGGCGGTTCCTGCTCAACGAACCCCGTGGCGGCGTATTCAAGCACGTCAACCTGCTTGTTCCAGCGAAGCATCCTGACGCCGACATCGGCTTCGTCATCATGGAGCCGATGTTCACACCGCCGATGTCGGGCTCGAACTCGATCTGTGTCGCCACCGTCGTGCTCGAACTCGGCATCGTCGAGATGGTCGAGCCGGTGACGACCGTCGTGCTCGAAGCGCCTGCAGGGTTGGTCGAGGCGACGGCGCACAGTCGTAACGGCAAGGTCGAGCAGGTGACCGTGCGCAATGTCGCCGCGTTCGCCGCCGAACGTGATGTGCATCTCGAGGTGGCTGGGATCGGAACGCTTCGAGTCGATACGGCGTGGGGCGGCGACAGCTTTGTGATGGTCGACGCAGCCGATCTTGGCATCGAGCTGGTGCCGGAGAACGGCCGAGCCCTCGCCGAGCTTGGCCAACGGATCCGGACTGCCGCGAACGAACAGATGCGGTTCGATCACCCGACGCTGGACTGGCCTGACTTTTCGTTCTGCCAAATCGCCGGGCCGCTCGAAACGCTCGGC